>CAZZYE010000057.1:0-17046 GCA_964658145.1 uncultured Stigonema sp. | reverse complement strand
GGAAAAGAAGAAGGCAAAGGCAAAGGCGACGGTTGAATTTAACCCTAGGCGAATTATAGCTATCAAGATAATAATAACTAGTATTAAAGCCATCCAACCTAAAACCTGATTTGATACATTTGAACTGTCAAATATAATACCTACAAATGCTCCAGCAAAAGCCGATAAAAATCCTGCCAATCCGGATATTAAATACGAAACAAGCACCAAAAATGTTGCCCACCGCTTTTGCAATCCAGCTTTGGCATCACTGAAGTTAGCGCCCCTAAGGATGGCACCGCTAAAATCAGCACTGCGGATATCTGCCTCGCTAAAGTTTGCCCCCTCAAGGTCTTGACCTCTAAACGATCGCCCTCTAAGATTCTGTCCCGAGTAATCTTGCGGCATAGCTCTTATCAGGTAAACTGCTAGACATTTCAACTATTTTCCGGCTTTTTAGAAAATTACACAAACATTCTGTCGGTTCGCGGACTAATTGAAAAATTTTTAACGAAATTACAAGGGTTCTGGCTTCTGATGTCGCAGACTAAATAAAAATCTGTCGCCGAGTATGTGAAAAATTCATACCAAATTCGCGGACTAATTGAAATTTTCTACTCCTCTTGGGATAAGAGGCGCGAAATACATACTGGATTTGACTGAGGTGCAATACTCCTGTAAGGCGCGATCGCTGTTTACTACGAAAAAATCAGGGTTACACAAACATCATTTTCAATTAGTCCGCGAATATTTTCAACTAGTCTGCGACAATTTTCACTTTGTCCGCGAACCGACACATTCCCATGACAAAAGGCATAAATTAGAGTATTGTCATTTATGATAGCGCTGCTGCTATCACAAATGATATCAATATGCTCACGAAGAAGTCACTCCAAAGTAAAAAGACCCCACCCAGCCAGATGATCCGCGTCCCATCCCCACTGATTGAGGCAGTTCAGAAGCTATCAAGGCTACACAGGCTAGGGCATAAAAATGCTGTGCTTCAAGGGTTACGAGAATTGATATCAACTATTGATAGCAGCAGCGATATCGATTTTGGGGCGTCGGATGAAGCTATTAAGCAGCTAGCTTTAAGGCTGGAAAGGCTAGAATCCCGCGATCAAAGCGATCGCGATGTTGATAACAGTTCGATCTTGAAATCAGTGACCAGCTTAGAACAAAAGCTAGAAGCACTTACAACACGGATAGCACAAATGGAAGGTGCTTTAGCCCTTTTGGGACAGCGCCAACAAACAAGCCCCAGGAGGCAAGCTTTCAACTACCACCCACCACAGCTAGAACTACAACCATTCAACGAAGAAAATCTGGCAAAAAGACTGGCTGCTTCCGCCTCAACCATACGCAATGAGCGATCTGCCAAAACTCCCAAAGAATTTGAGTCTTGGTGTCGTCAGCGTGACCCAGGTGGTATGGGCTGGCGCTATAAGGACGATGGATTTTATCACCCAGTGAAGTGAAGACGGTGCTTGCCGCGCGTTTTGTCAAACACATTTCTTTTATAGTACAATAGTACTAATTAAATAACTCATCACCCCCACCGCGCTCTTGGGATTTTTCAAGGGTGGGGATGAACACGTGCTTTACTGCACCTAGCTGCATTGATGTCCTAGTAGATCTTGCCACCACGCTCAGTCGAAGTCCAGGCACAACGTGTGAGCGCGAGTTCGATCAGTCTAAAAGGTGATCTGAATGATTGTTGCAATTGATACTAAACCGTTGTACAAAGTGAGGCAACTGGTAGAAGTCTCACGATTCGACGTAATTTACCGGGCGCGTTGTCATCAAAGTGAGAGAAATTAAGCGATTGTGGAACAAGTGGGTAGATGTTGGATCGTGTGTACATTATCCTCACAAATTACGTCATTACCAAAACAACGCCAATCGCTATTTTTATAATATATTTGTACTAGTGATAACCCTCAGTCTATCTGGTTTTTGCCTTAACCGAACCTTATTGGGGGTTGTTGGGCAATTAAACCATATTTAACCTAACAATAATACTCTCATAACTTTTGGATAAACTAGATTTAATATTCAAGCTTTAACTATCACAACTGAAGAAAATAATCTTGCACTTTTCTGCATTGACAACATGGCATATTTTGACGAAAGAATGGGAATAGACAAAAACACCTAAATTTAGTCATCTACTTGGAGAATAATATGTCTAATTTAGTACGACAGTTTTTGAAAGCTAGTGGTAGCTTTTTTGTGGGCGCATCAATAGCCATAGGGACTTTATGTCCTATCGTCTTAACTTCTTCACGGGTTTTGGCTGATGCTACTTACACAACTGATATTCCCACCGAGGCAACTAACGAACTTCAGACTCTAGCGAAACAAGGTATAGATGCTAAGACTATTGCGTTCACCCCTGATGGAGGATATGTAATTCTCTTTGAGAAGAATGGTTATAGTACAAAAAATCTTCCACCCGCCGCTCTTGATATACTTTCCACTTTAAATAAACAAGGCTCAAGTATCAATAGTATCGCGTTTACACCTACTGGAGAATGGATAATTATCTATGACTCTACTAGCGCTTATTGGATCGTCAATTTTCCCCAAGACGTTATTGCTAAAATTCGGATTCTAAACAAACAAATATTAAAGATTGAAAATGTTGCGTTTACACCTGATGGAGAGTGGGTAATTATCTATAACAATAATAGTTTTTTTAAATCAGATAATTTTCCACAATCCGCTTATGATGAACTACTCGCTATAAATAAACAATACTATTCTATCCATAATATTGCGTTTACACCCGATGGTGGGTGGGTAATTATCTATGGTTTAGGGCAAATGACTTATGAAAAGAATATTCCCAAATCGCTTATTGATGAAATCAATAAAGAATTTAATGCAAATTACAGATTAATTAATATTGCTTTTACCCCTAACAATGGTTGGACTCTACTTTATGGTTTCTATGACGATGTTACTTGGGTCACTGATGAGAGGTTAGAACGCCTATAGGTAAATTCGATTATCAAATGAGGTCAAAGAAAATCAAGATTTAGGAGTAGTCAAAGCCAAGCGATCGCCCAGATGGTTTGAGTAAACTGGATTAGTTCCGCATTATTTTCGTGCCGACTTAGGTGGCGTTCGGTATGCGCCGCGATCGCAAAAACGAGTAGCGTTATGAGTGCTAAAATCACCATTAATGTAACCAAGTTGGCAATCTCAATTTTAGCTGTTGCTCAACCAAGCAAGTGCAAAACGTTCAGCAGACCATCCAATAAGGTCTGACACTTGCCCATCTCCAATTTCAACAATTCGCTGCACTCCATCAGTACGCTCTACTACATCCACTGAGAAAAACTTACTTTGAATTCTACTAGCGCACTCCAAGACAATTTGTGGAATGTCATCATCAACAGATGCAGCAAACGATTTACCATGTATGACAAAGTAACGCTTCTCGGACTCTTCTACAAAATCTTCAACTCGTCGCACACAAAGACCACCCTCAATTGTTCCTCGAAATAGATGCATCTGTTGCACAACTGTTCTAATATCTGATGGTCGTTCAATAATTGAGCCGATTGAAGTTTTAAGAGACTTAACATAGTCTTTGATGAAGAACCGTTCCCAGCCCAATATTTTTAACTCAGTTTCTAAGTCATCATCAATAGAGTAAAACTTGGTTTCTGGGGTTAAGTCAGTAATTTGAGGATACCAGTTTATCAGATAATGCGTGGCTAAATATTCTGATAACGAGGTGAAAGCACTCTTCTTCTGGTTCTCTATGACATTTAGTAGTAAGTTGTAATCAGACGGCGAAAGCATCCAGCCTCTATAAACTACATCTAAGCCCTTACAAAGAATAGGACTAATATAAGGTGAACTGGTCGAGAGCGATTCTAGGGAAATGACAGCAGTTTCAAATCCGGCATTTTGCATAGACTTCGCTTGTTCCAAGTAAGCTTCATCTACTACTTTGGGGTTAAAGTAATCGCTTGGGAAAAGAAATATCACGGGAATTTTGTTATGCGTATTGCTAACTATAGTATCCAAAACGTTTGATGAAATGGCGATCGCATCGCCCCCACCCTAAATCAAATCCGATATCTTATCACTCATCTGTTTCTGTAAGTTTTGACGATTGTCATCATATTTCAACACCGTCTGCACTTGGGCATGACGACTAAACCTTTGGGTAGCGCGGTAGTTGCCATTATTCTGATCCAATACCGTAGTAATCGCACTATGCCGAACGCGGTGTGGTGACATCTTTTTGGTAATTCCAGCTTCCTTACAAAGTCCATCCACCAAGCGTCTAATTGCCTCCCCAGTTATTCGTTCACCATTTTTGTGATATGCCAGCACCGTAAACATAGGGTCATCGTTACGTTTTTTCTTACTTGCTTTCAACCAAGTGGCGATCGCCTCCGCAGTCCTCTCCGATAAATCGATGACTTGCTTTTGGGTTCCCTTGCCTTTACCCAGTATGGCTAAAGTTTTCTCTTTGGCATTAAAATCGCCTACATTTGCGCTAACTATTTCATTGCGCCTCAAGGCATTATCCCAGAGTAATCGCAAGATGGCATAGTCTCGTTTACCTTTAAGAGTGTTGCGGTCAACTAGGGCGATAACCTTAGCATAGTCACTTGGTGGAATACCTTTAGTATCGCGGTAAGTTTCCACCTTCTCCCCTTTCACATCATCAAGAGAGAAATTGCACACCCCCAACCGTCGCCCCATCTCCACCATTGATTTGATAGCACTCAGACGGCGGTTCACTGTCGCTTCTGCTAGTTTTTTCTTAATTAGGTGCGCTTTGTATTTGAAAACCAGAGCAACGGCGTGACGCTGCTCCAGGTGAAGAAACTCCAAAACCAAGTCCCTGCTCGGTTCTTTCTTGGCACTGTACAGAAAAAAGTCTCGCAGATCTTTTTGGTATTCCCGCTTGGTGTTAGGCGATCGCTTATCCCCAATCAACTGCTCTACCACATCTGGGTCATTTTCTAAAGCGAAGCCCTCACCGATGACCAAGGCGAACGAGTTTTCTAGAACGCTAATATTTTCGGGGTGAATAGTAGTCATATGGTAAGCCTTGGGTACAGGTTTGTGGTGGAGGCGATCGCGCCAACTATATGTATTTTACATTCTAAGTAGTGCGAAAAGCGTCAATACCTACAGTTGTCAGCGCTCCAGTAAACCATTCAGTCGCTGTAGATGGTAACTCTATTCGACCCCACATTCCGCACCCGACTTTGTAGTACTCGGTTATCATTGAACTACATTGGATTAAAAAGAGTAAAATAATACTTATTTTTAAAGATTTACACATGGCACGCTGGGTGCTTCGCAAACGTCAGCAACGCTTATCCTACCCCAAACAGGAAAATAAGGAGGAATTAAACATGCAAGAACTGATGGTAGGTAATAGTATTGAGCGATCGCATGTGTTTTTAAGAGCGATCGCCCACAACTCGCATGGTTTTTACACTGTGCCTAAAGCCGTAGTAGTTCAGGATTCATAAGAGCGAGTTTTCTAAGGTTCAGCACGTCTTTCCACTTCCAGTTATTCTTTGAGTCCTCGTCGTCTAGTTTTAGAAGCTTGTGAATAGCTGTAACAACTTCTCTTCTTGTCCATCCATTCCACACATGAGTGGTTTTGGTTAGACTATTCTCCAATACCTTGAGATGTCTTAATCTAATGAAAATGGGTGTAAAAGATGGTTGCCAGTTTTGTTTTGGATGCCAATTTTGCCTAACCCAATCGGCAAACATCCGGCAAAAGACACTCTTTCCTCTCCCTGCATCTCCTTGAATAAACAAGATTTTCTGCTCTTTGTGCTTATCATTAAGTGTCTCCCTAGCCCACTTTTCAAGCTCAATGGGGTTTTTATTTTGAATGCGATCGCCACTTCCATCAAGTAGCCTGACCTTCAAAGGCACATACAAGTCCCGAAATGTAATCTCTGGTTCATCAAAAATTGTTTCATCTGGCTTGGGCTGAATCTCACTTGCTAGGTATTGATTAATACTTCCTAGATTTTGCTTTTGCTGCCATTCTGGAAATTTAGTTTCCCATAGCCATTTGGATGCTTGCTCCCAAGGGCTGTTACCTTTACGTTGTCTCCCTTTGCTAGGTTGGTTAATTGAACAACCAGCCTGTTCCAGAACATCACAAATTTTCTTCAGCTCGTCTTGGAGTTTTTGTGCCCCATCTTCAGGCTTTCTACTCCAGGCAATAAATCCTGCCAGGGTAGTATTGTCTTTTCTAAGGTTCTCCTCATTAAAGCGACTGAGAAACACAGTCCGCATATCGCCCGTGAAACTGTACTGTGTTGCCATTGCCTCTAGAAACTGGCTCTGCTGTTCTTGAGTGTTGATTGAGGAATTCACCTAATTAGACCAAGCCCATACACTTCTATATAACTCTATTTTCGAGCAATTTTTTCTCTATTTGACAACTCCTAAATTTAAAGCCGTAGAAACAATTGTATTTAGGAGTCTCTAATGAATACTCAATTGATGTTGATAACTGCTATTAACTATCCAGATGTTTATGGGTTAGCTTGGGTGCAGTCAAACTCAGTTCAGATCTGGCAAATAAAGTGTAGCATTGCTCAGGAACGCCTGCGCCAAGCACGTTATAGCTTCAACATGAGCATCATTGCTACCACGATTTCTTTCGGTATTAGCCTCGTAGGAGCTGGACTACTTCTGTCAAACAAAGTTCCACAGGGAACCGCCACGGCTGCTGGCGGGATGGTTTCGAGTGCGCTGTGCGTTCAGCTTGCCAAAGATGCTAATGATAGACTTGATAAAATTCTAGCTGAGCTAAAGGACGACGATTAAGTAGGTTGTGTGCTTGAAGCGTGGGAGATATGTGTAATCCCTACGCTTCACCAATCGATGCGATCGCACTTCCTTATCTCGTTGTGCAAAACGCTCCTCAAGTTTTCAAGTACGTTCACGCCCGTAAGTAAGTCCTGTGGAGCGCGTTATGTATGATCCGCACAGTGAGCGATCGCCATTTCAAAAGTCTGTGCGATTTATCTTGGCGCTAGGACTGGAGGGCTTTTCGCCACTCACACTCATTGCAACGGGATTTATCTTGGCGCTAGGACTGGAG
This sequence comes from uncultured Stigonema sp., assembly GCA_964658145.1. Classification (GTDB taxonomy): domain Bacteria; phylum Cyanobacteriota; class Cyanobacteriia; order Cyanobacteriales; family Nostocaceae; genus Stigonema. The sequence goes on along the minus strand of CAZZYE010000057.1, from coordinate 9,956 downwards.
GGCGATAAACTTGATAAGATTTTAGCTGAGCTAAAGGACGAAGACTAAGTAGGTTACGTCAATTTCAACAAGCTCCTTTTAAGACAGTTAAAGTATTTTTTAGCTGGTTAATTGAAGAGATTAGCAACCAAAAAATACCAGCCCCACAAAATAGAGTAAATCCTAGAGTTGTAAAGAAATCTCGCTCAAAGTTTAAGAGCCGAAAACGATGCCATCGAGGCAATGGAACTCCACGACAACAACTATCTTTTCTAATTTTTAAAACTACTAGTTGATATTTGTTATCTTGTTATAAAGCTCAGAAAAAATTGCTTCATTTTTCAGTTTGACGTTAGAGAGAATTTTTTGTATAAATTAAAATACAAGTATTTTCCCTTGAAAGTTATGTTTCTTGAGAGAGAGGTTTTGTCTTTTTATTGTTCTCGTGTATTACACGAGAACAATATTTTCTTTATATAACCCCCAATTTTTTCTTAACCGAGCAGTATTGGGACGGATCGTCCCTCATGTTGTACGGTCTGCGCCTGCCGAACGGCCAATACGACCCTGCATCCCGGGGCACCTACGTCGATGTTTTTGGGAAAGTGACGCATCTCGAGCCGGGTGACTTCACGCTGACACCCGGGAACCAGATGTTTCACAGCAACGTATCGGGCGCGGACTATCCGGTGACTTGGAAGATCAGCATTCCTCGTCTGGAGATCCAGCTCACCATGTCCACGCAGCTACTCGACCAGGAGATGCCAGCCGTTCCCGGCGGCGGCAGCCCGTCTTATTGGGAGGGGGCCTCACTCTTTACGGGGACCAAGAAGGGACGTCCGGTGCAGGGCCGGGGTTTTCTGGAGATGCTGGGCTACGCGAAGCAGTAAGGGTGCCAGCAGCCTTCCGACACGGCCTTGGTGTATCAATCCAGTGTGAGCGCTCCGTGAAGCGCTCCCTCAAATCAGTCTGCCGCTCTCAGTCCGGCAGCGCCCGCTGTAGTTATAGGTGTTGCGACCTGCAATTATAACCCACATTCCGCACCCCAGTTTGTAGCACTCGGTTATCATTGAACTACATTGAATTAAAAAGAGTAAAATAATACTTTTTTTAAATGTTTAAAAATGGTAGGCTGGGTGCTGCCTTTCAAGTAAATGATATTAAATATCAATAAGCTGAAATGAATAATAATTAAGATTCCAACAAGTATTTATACTTAAAATATAAATAAATCTTATGTTTACTTCTTGACTTTGTAGATAGCACTAATATTTAAGACAATAAAAATACGAAAATAAACATTAGAATTAAGAGCTATAAGCAAGAATTAGATAGCTCGAAAACAAAATAAATTAATATTATTGTTAATTAATAAAGCTAACATCGATAGTATTGGTAACATTCATCTGGGAAAAAACTGAGTATAAATTGCCTATGTTCTGTAAAATTAGATATTTCTTTTTCATCATTTAAAGCTATGAGGTGGATAGATTGAAAACATTGGAATATCCATCTTAATGTAGGACGGGGAGTACCCTTACCTAATTGGTTTTTAATAGTCGATTTTGTTGCTAAAAGAGCCGTACGCATTTGTCGTTGTGCAAGAGTATAAACTAACAAACATAATGCCATTATCATAGAAGCGTGCTTCTATTCTCTTTGGAGTTTTAATAAAAATACTGTCTGCGAAGAATAAAGGATCTTTAAGAAAGCCAAACCCTCGTTCACAGGCCTGTTGTGCCTTATATTCAGAAATCATTTCTGAGTTGCTAAGTATATTTTAATCTAAAATATTTGTAGCAAGAATGAAACGTCCAGCACTTTGAATTTCTGAACTAATAGCAACTTCATTTTTTGATAACGTTGCGGATACTTGATAAAAATATTCTTGCTTTTCAGCTTGACCACATAATATTTTTTCGTCAACATGAATGTTATCTAAATTATAATATTTAAGTTGTTTAGATAATTTCAATGCTGCTTTCATTGCATCTTGATGACAATTAAACTGTTCTCTCTGTAATTTTTTTAATTGCGAGATTGCACTAACTTCTAATTTTTGAATTCTTTTTTCTAATTGACGTAAGTCAGATTTCTTTCTCGCCTCACTTTCAACTACTAACCATCTTTGTTCAACAAAAGCGTAACTACTTGTTTTAACAGCATATGAGTAACCATTAATTTGACTTTTTACCAATTCTGAATTATCTATGCTTGAAACTAATCTTTTCGCTTCAGCTATCGATAGCGGTACACGAGATAACCATTTAATCTCAGATAATAATTGTATATTTCCCGCAGTATACAAGGCACTATCCGCCACCATCAAACTATCAACTTCAATAGTATTTTTAAAATTAACTAGTATTTTTGCAAAACTTGCAGAGTCTGATTCATTTCCAGACGCTGATTTGAAAAAAATTGGTATATCTCCATCTCCTGAGCATATTAAATCAACAATAAATTGTTTTAAATCGGGTCTATGATCGCGAGAGTAACCGTATGTAATGTTAATTTCTTGTGGTGATGATGCTTCTACTCTTTCTGCGGCGATTACGTCATTTTCACCTTGATTACTGATAATTATATCTGTTGAACTAGGCGTATATTCCCCGTGTAGATGAAAGGAAGTAGAATCAAGATGGTTAGACAAGAGTGATACTTTAAACTTTTTAATTGCATTTAAAGCAATAGCTAGAAAAACGCTACTTAATCCTTTACTAAATAATTTATCCATTGTCCTACCTAATTTGTCATCATTTAAATATTCAGGTTTTACTCCTGCCCCAATTAAATGCTCACAAGCTCGGCTCTCAAAAAAATTTGAAAACATATACAATGGTGCTGACACAAAGCCTAAACCATTTAAAATCATTGCTTTTACTACATGACCAGCACTAATTTTTTCTGCAATATCTTCTCCTAACAATTCATTGACTATTTCTACTAAACCAATGGAATCAATAATTCCTGCTACTATACCCAGGTGGTCAATATTTTGAACTTCAATCTCTTTGAGACTAGACATAATACCCTGCCAAATGTAAAAATACCTCCACTTGATTTTCACATTTTGTGCGACTGAAAACTTGTTTCTTTTACCTGGCTTCATACCAGTAAGAACCTTTAAGCGTAGCCTTGTCAACTATCCGGATTATTTAATACATAAGTACTAAAATAAATTAGTAACTAAACTTAATGCTATTAATTCTTATTTGTATTCAAAAAAATAATCCCGCTTTATAGTTTTAATGTACTACTTGCGATCGCTTGTAAATTTTCGCGGCTATGGGGTGCGGAATGTGGGTTATAAATGGTCGAACCAGCAATCAAGAAATTTTCCAACCAGGATTATTTGCAACTGAACCTGCAATCATCCACTTCAACCAGGATTAACTGCAACTAACCGAAAGTATCATCAAACGGGAGTTTAGCCGATGACTCAAAAAATCTCCCCGTCAGGTCAACGCTCCGGAATTCGTCTTCGACCAGGATTAAATGCATTATGAAGAAAAATGTCTTGATTTAAAAATGTCGGGAAGTGCTGGTTTGAGCACTTATAATTGCAGGTCGCAACAACTAACATGATGCCGCAGACACCCGACAACAATCGGCATACCTGGGAAGGTTTGGAAAAGTACTGTCGTACACTTGCGAAGCGAGGCAAGGAACTCTACATTATTGCTGGTCCATACGGTAGCCAAGGTACACTTAAAGGTCAGGTGACGATTCCTCAGACGACTTGGAAGGTGGTTGTTGTCTTAGACCGCCCTAGTGCTGGTGTGACTGCGAATACTCGTGTTATTGCTGTTAATGTGCCTAATCAACAGGGGATAAGTTATGACTGGAGGGCTTATAGAGTTAGTGTGAAGACGTTGGAAGGAATGACGGGCTATCATTTTCTTGACAATGTTCCTGTTGCTGCTCGTGATGTGGTGGATACTCAGTAGGGTAGGGGAGCGATCGCTCAAAGTAAGTTATCATTGGGGCATCCGCTGTCATCCCTGCACCTATGGGATAGGATTGTACAGTTGTCTTGGTTGTAGGTTTTTCCCTTTGTCAATAGCGGCTAATCCTCCAAATCCTTACTGGTATTGGTCTATAGCCAAAGAGTCGCACTACAGACTACAATTTACAAGTCTGGATGCGAGAGAGAGAATAGATCATATAGTAGTAGAAAAAATCCGAGTGTCTCGAAATGTCAGTCCGTGGATCGGAAAAACCAGAGATAGAATGCATCGTCTCGATCTCAAGATAAAATATCGGGAGATGTCCTATAGGTGCTGAAGTATCAAAAGTTACTTCTGAGTATGTGATCCACTCTTTATTCATCCACCATCCTTTTCTCCATCCGACGCGATCCCCAAACGTTTCGTAGTCAGAATTAACGCTTTCCCAAATGTGCTTTTGCACACTAAAGCCAAAACGTCCGTTGCTGTACTTTACCCAAAGTTGGTCAATAGTGCGTAAGTCTGTGCAGGGAAAGTTTGTGATAGATTCATAACCTAGCCAGCCTTCTTTTTCTCTACCAGTTGCTTTAAGCATGACAACGAGAGTTTCTTCATCTGCTTGTTTCCAATGTCCATTAGCTAGCAGGTCACAGAGTCGGGTGTAGTCTACATTGCGATCGCTCGATAGATCATCTGGCTGACTTGTAGATGAAAAGTCATCATCTAAATTTCCATATTCTGTTAACGCTTTATTGATCCAATCAGGATTAAAAACACGTTTATACAAGCGATTGTAAACTTTTAATTTTCCCTGTTGCTTGACCACTAAGCCTGATAGACGCAACTCCATTTGTTCAGGACTGTCATCAGCTGCTATTTCTCCCTGTTGCAAAATTTTCTGATAGAGTTTCAGTAGATCGCTAGTTTTATGCCCATAAAGAATGCGATCGCGTATTGTCCTCAAATGTTCTGGCTCATCCTGAGATTCCCAATTCTCAATAATCTGCGATTGTAATAGCTGCTCTAACCACGCCTCTTCCTCTTTTTCATTCCTTATGGAATTATCAGCAGACCTAGCCACTAGTTGACACAGCTTTTGCGTTAAAAATGGTTGTCCTCCAGTCCAAGATAATATCTTTTTTAGCATCAACTTTGGATTATCTACTTTTCCCTCCAATCCCCTTACTAATTGCTGGGCTTCTTCCTCCTTAAATCCATGCAATTCAATTGCTTTACCAATATTAAAAGGAGTGCGGTTTTTACGAATCAAATAATAAGGCGTTACAACCCCTAAAAGAACAAAAGTCAGACGCTTGTAATCAGTCTTATTAGCCTTTTTGTTATAACAACCTCGGATGAAACCTAAAAAATCTGAATTGAAACCTAATTGTAATATACTATCAATTTCATCAATGAAAATTACAATTTTCTGCTGAATTTTTTGCAGCAACACATTTTGGATAAAAATATCTAAGCGTTGAACTGGAGAAATATTTTTATGCTTATTCAACCAATTAGCAAGGTCAAACTTGTCCTCTAACTCAAAGCTATCGACCAAATTATTGATCAAGCCACCATACCACTGCTCAGGTGTTACCTGGTAAGTACCAAGCATGGTAAGATCAACAGCTGCACAAACAACATTATTATCCTCTTGCAGCTTTTGCATAGTTTTTACCCGCAAGCTGGATTTTCCCATTTGTCGGGAATTGAATATATAACAGTATTCTCCAGCAATCACCGACTTGTACAAATCCCTGTCTGCCAGTCGCTCCACATAAGTTGGTGCATCTGCTGATAGGCTTCCACCTGCCTGATAAATATCTGTACTCATCAGCCAACTCCGAGAGATTCACCAAAATACTGTCGATATAAATTACAGCGCAGTGTCACATCATACCCCTGTAGATATACTAACCCCATACGGTATAGCTGACGTGCCTGCTCTACTTCCAAGCGCACTGGGTTGGTTTCCGTTAAGATTTTCTTAAAAGCTTCCACCAAATCCCTTTGCTGTCGAAGCATACGCCACAAATGTTGCAGGTGGTTGTGATAAATTCCTGCTTCTGTGGTGGAAGTTTGTAAAAGGCGCTTTAATCCGAACAAGCGCACCGGGGGTTAAAAGTGTTTCATAACAATAAGTCTCAATAGGAGGACGTTCTACATAAATAAATGTGTTTTCCTCATCTAGATAAGGGTCAATTGCCCCTACTTCTACCTTTTCATTTTCATTGGGTGAGCTAATCCCGTCAAAATCAGCAATTTTTTGCCAATCTAATTTCAATCTTGTGCTAATTTTTATAAAATTAGAATGATCTACAGGGCGACAATTAAGGAATTTCGAGACGGTATCCAAAGATACTTCTAAATCACTTGCTAAATCTTGCTGGCGGGGACAGCCACTACGCTTAAATGCTGTTTTGACCCCATGGATGTAGTTGGGATGAACTCTTAAGGAGCGTGACATAGCTGATTATCCGTAAAGCCACTTCAATCATCATAACCAGCTTTTATGGCACTTAGCCCAAGTCAGGTATAACTCAGAAATAAGTTAGTAATCAGACAGAGGTTAGAGATAACTCAGATGATTTTCAGTATTTTCCTGTCCTTTGGCAAGCTTTAATAGGGTTGTAGAGTTTTAAAGCAATTGGAGGACACACCGATGAGAGCCAATCCACTACTTCATTTCAGCAATGATTTCTCCCGTCAAGATTATAGCAGCCGTGATTTAAGCAATGCGAACTTTAGCCGTTGCAATTTGACACAGACCAATTTCAATGGCAGTAACTTAAGTAATAGTTGTTTAATTGGCGCTGACTTGCAGGATGCCCAAATGTACGGAGTAAATTTGGAGTTTGCTAAATTGTGTGGCGCTCAATTACTTAATGTTAAGTTAACAGGTGCTAATTTATATAGTGCTGATTTAACTGGTGCTGACTTAAGATGTGCTGATTTACAATGTTGTAATTTCAGAAACGCCAAGCTCAATGAGGCTAATTTGACAGAAGCAAACGTGCAAGGCGCTCGATTTTACGGAAGTATTGGATTAACTCAAGAAGCGAAGAGTGATCTGAAGAATCGAGGTGCAATTCTCAAAGATTCTCCACTTAACGCCTCAGATACTAAATGGTGGATGCAGTACGTTATTGTTCCCCTAGTCATTGCTTGCATAGGTAGTGGCGGGATCTTTGGTATTTTTACTAGCCTTCACAAAGGTAATTGTTTACAAAGCTTGCCTGTAGTACCTACTAGAGTTGTTGGCAAATAAGCCAGAAAATGCCGAAAATTTAGACGAATCATGAATTTGAGCAATTTTAAAAACCGAGAAAGTCTCAGTGCTCGCCCTGACTCGAAGACAACCTCCTACCAGAACCACAGATACAATACAATTCGCGATCGCTCTCCTCATGACAACTCTTGACCAACACCCCGAACGCAATCCATCAATAGTAATCGCCCAAAGTATGCAAAGAATAAGAGCGTCCTGGTTCATTTGATGCTTTGAGTAGTGAGGCGATCGCACTCCGAAGATCGCTTTTTACAAAACTTTACAGTTCGCTAGTCCCTATTCCCCATTTTCTATAACCAGACCGTGCGGAACACACATCGCCGTCTGTGACTCCCGCGTATAAATTTACGTAAACCGTACATTAACACTGTGGTATGGTAGCTGCTGGAACTGTGGGAAGTGACGCCCAGTCTATCGGAAACGTCAGCCCCTGACGGCTAACCAGAAACTTCGAGGGGCTACCAATTTGGGTTCTATCCCCCACCAAACACCCCTTACTCGTCACCGTATACACCTTAGATTGACTAAGATTAGCAGTATTCGCCACGGTATAAGTCCCAGGCGGAATACTAGAAATAATCAAATTATTCCCACTCTTCGCCGCAACCGGCAGCGCTGTTTGTGACGAGACTGTAGATGCAGCAGTCTGCGTGGTGGTGGTGCTAGTAGCTGTGGTAGAAGTGGCGGTGGTGGCAGTGGTTGCAGATGCGATCGCACTCCTCACATTAAACCCACTTGCAAAATACATCGTCCCCTTTACACACGACAAAGGGGAGAGTACAGGAAGATTAGCATAAGCAAAGTTTGCCCTGCCCCCGGTGGCGGTAGGGAGATTAAGTAATGTCGTATTCGTATTCTTTAATACTGCATACCCACAGGCATTTGCTGATACTTGGCGGGTTAATGTGTGAGATGGGAAAGAGACTGTGTAGTCTAACAGGGGAGTCTTTTTAATAGCGACTTCCCCCGCTGCCGTTTTGAAAGTCGCTGGATAATTCGCCATTTGGGTACAATCAGTACTAATCTGCTGCACCGCTGTGATGGATGTAGGGTTGATAGTCTGCCCATCAATTGAGAAGATTCCTGTAGGAAAAGATGAGGTAAAGCGAACTACCACCAAGCCGCAGGAATACATGGGGGTGGAGGGCGATTGGCACTGCGCCATGCATTTATGCAATCGCGCTCATAGCCGTGCCCAAAAAGTAAAGGAGAATTCGACAGAGCAAAATTTACTCAGGATCTAGCAGGATCTCGGTGGCTACCCAAGAATAATAAGAATTATGACCGTTTTTCGATAAACTCTCTTGAAAATTTGAAGGATTTTTAGCGAGTAACAATCTTGAAAAAAGGTCAGTTAAGATGGAAGTCTTTGAAGCAATCAGCCAGTTCCGGAAACGCCACCAGCTTGTAATTCATGGCATTGGATTGACAACCGCCGTAAGCATCCAACTTGCTCAAGCTTTCAAGTTACCACTACCACCTACAACAGCGAACGCAATTACATTTTCAGTGTTAGCGTACATTCTCAAAGATATTTCTGATAATACCTATACTTCTAGGCGTAACAAGTACTACAAACGTCAGGACGAACTATATGGCGACTTACTTAAACAAATTCAGGAACTTGATAGAGTACAAGAAGCGACATTAATTCAATACAGTGGTCGTAAAGTGGCTCCATTACTATTTACTCTTTTAAGTAAAGGAGCAAACGTTACTTTGTATTTGAAAAATGAACAGGGAGCGATCAATCAAATGCAGAAGAACCGAATTATTGCTACTCTTAAAGAGTTACCGACAGATGTATCAAGTACTTCTGGAACTCTAAAAGTTTATCAATACGATTCTCCAGCATCGATTAGAGGAATGTTAATTGATCATCAAGTTTTGGCAATTGGTTGCTACGTTTATGAGTATGAGCCTAAATCTCAACGTAAGCAAAGTGAGCCTAACGAGTGCTTCGCTGTATGGGGACATGACTCAGTTGGCATGCTTGTGTACAAAGGAACTGTCGAGTTTGAGATGTTTGAAGAACTTTTCTCTAGGCAAATTAGCAATTACTCTAATTACGTTAGTGATATACAAGGAACACCTTGCTTGCATATTAAGGAAGGTCGAATAGTTCCTCTTCCATAACGGTGTGAAAGGTTTTATTGCTATTGAGTAAAATTGGCAGTCAAAATTCAAAAGCAAATCACCAAAATTACAGGAATACTACACTCATGAAGTAAAAGAAGAGTAGACTTTGGGATTGGCGTGCCTGTGACATCGCCCAGAAATGCTGCGCAACGCACGCTCTTAAGAGCGAATACTCGCAACGCACGAGCGATCGCCATACGAGAAACTTAGACGGACTACCAATAAGAGTACGATCGCCTCACCGATGACCTTCTAGTAGGAGTGTTAAAAACTGCTGCCACGGTGCGGTGTGACCATTATTTTCAATCACCAACCAGCCTAAAGACCCGTAGTACTTATTCCTTGCACGTCCGTTCGCGATCGCCTCATCAATCAACGCCATTTCTTCGGCACTAGGTTCATCGACACCGTGAGTCGGCACTAACACCTGTTCTACAACCACAGAAGCTTCTGGCTTATCACCATTCTTCAGGGCATTCACGAAAGCACCAGTGATATTTACAAACGGTTCATTCCGTTCCACTCGTTGTTTAATACTGTCATATGCCTGACTTTTCACGGGATGTGGAAAGGGGGGAAGGGTTCGCGAGTGTAAGTGG
>CAZZYE010000056.1:0-17046 GCA_964658145.1 uncultured Stigonema sp. | reverse complement strand
AATTAACAATTAGCAATTAACAATACCCATGTCTAGACAGGAGAGTTATAATGGTTTGCTGTACCATCTCTGGAGACTGGTCGCCATTGATAGTTAACAGGCGGCGGTGATGATCGTAATACTTGAGAACGGGAACAGTGCGATCGTAGAATAATTCTACGCGGCGCTGCACGATTTCCGGTTGGTCATCTGGGAGAAAACGCCCTAGAGAGCGGTTAACCATAACTGCTTGCGGTACTTGTAAATAAAGCGCCCAGTTTAACTTTTGCCCCAAATCGTCCAACAAAAAATCCAGTTCCTCAGATTGGAAGACAGTACGGGGATAACCCTCTATGACCCAACCACGGCTAATATCGGTTTGTGTGAGACGATCGCGGATGAGTTCAATGATCATTTCGTTTGGGGCTAAGTCCCCTGTTTTTACATATGGCTGTGTGTGGCGACTCCGATCAATATGGTTTGCAATCACTTCCGATAAAATTTTACCTGTAGAAATTAGAGTCAGATCAAAGTGTTTGCAAAGCCTTTGTGCTTGAGTGCTTTTCCCCGATCCTGAACCTCCCAGAATCACCAATCTCACAAAAGTTCACTCCTCATTCCACTGTCAAAATTACAACCATCTAAAACTGTTCTGCTAAGACTTGGGAAAATCTAACATCTTAAGATTTTCCGCCACTATTCGGAGCATTTTTGATGAAGTTAAACTGCTGATTTTATGTTGTAATTTTTACCACTCCTTTCCTATGAAAAACGAAAATATAAATTTAATTGACTCTTGACTTAACCGTAAACGTAGTGATTGACTAGGAATAAAGTTGCCAAATCCACTACATGTTGTTAAAAACAGCTTGCTTATATAGGTAGATATTCGACAACGACCATCAGCAAAACCGCTTTGAGATATTGTATCCTTTTTTACAGAATTTTATGATTGCCCAGCTAGAAACCCCAAGCGTAAATTCGACCCTAAGCTTACCATACCCAATTGAAGGGCTAGTACAAGTTTTCACTAGCTCCCATCGTAACTTTTTTACTAGTGTCATGGCTCAGGCACTGAGAATCGCCGGTCAAGGCACACCTGTATTAGTAGTGCAGTTCCTTAAAGGCGGTATTCGTCAAGGACAAGAGCATCCCATCCGATTGGGACAAAAACTAGATTGGATTCGCTGTGATTTACCTCGTTGCATTGATACACCACATCTAGACGATGCTGACACCCAATCCCTGCAAAAACTGTGGCATTATACACAAAAGGTCGTCTTCGAGGGTGAGTATTCTCTCGTTGTATTAGATGAGTTAAGTTTGGCAATTCACTTCAACTTAATTTCCGAAACAGAAGTTTTAGCGTTTCTGGCAAAACGCCCTGCTCATGTCGATATCATTCTCACAGGTCCAGAAATGCCTAAATCTATTCTGGATGTAGCAGACCAAATCACAGAGATCCGTCGCAGTCATCAACCTTAAGGATTTTTGATTTTTAACCGCACCCAAGGGCGCAGATGGACAAGGCAGTACGTTGCTGCGCCAGCGCGGAGCGCGATCTTCTCACTCGGGGAGACGAGTCGCGCGTGCGTTCGTCGAAGATCGCAACGAAGATCGCGAACGAGGAACGAGCGTCACCCTTAAGGGCGTTGGGGTTTCCCTCGTTGAAGCAACTGCCGCGCAAATAATTAATTGTCTGTTGTCTCCGCGTGTATCTGCTACAGGGTGCGGTTGCAATTTTGGATTTACAAAGTAGGGTGGGCATTGCCCACCAAATAAGCTACATTCACGGTATCCTAGTAGTCTGGTTTGATGACTGTTAACTTGTGATTTCTCCTTTAGGGACTTCCAATTTAAAAAATCGGCTAATTTATTTTTTGGTATTCCCTTAAGCAAAGCCTCATCTTAGAAATGAAAGCAGGAGAAGCTGCTTGATCTGATGCTAGTTGAGTATCGTCTACAAATACTCAAATTAAAAATATACTTAGATTAGTAAAGTAACATCTATGCTAAAAAATGACAAATGGATAATAGAAAAAGCTGCATTGGGAATGATTGAACCATTTGAGCCTAGCTTAATTAGAAAAATTACTTTAGATTCTGGAGTAGTTGTTCCCGCATTAAGCTATGGATTATCTTCCTACGGCTATGATATTCGTTTGTCCCCAGAAGAGTTTTTGGTATTTCGTCATATACCAGGGACAGTAGTTAATCCAAAAAGATTTAATCCAAAAAATCTTGAACCTGTACCTTTACAATATGATGAAGATGGGCATTTTTTCATCATTCCAGCACATTCTTATGGTTTAGGTGTGGCATTAGAAAAATTAAAAGTTCCACCAAATATAACCGTAATTTGTATTGGTAAAAGCTCTTATGCCAGATGCGGTTTAATCGTAAATACAACACCTGCCGAGGCTTCCTGGGAAGGACACTTGACCCTAGAATTCAGTAATTCTTCAAGTGCTGATTGCAGAATATATACGGAAGGAATTGCCCAATTGTTATTCCTTGAAGGTGAACCATGCCAAACGACTTATGAAGATAGAAAAGGTAAATATCAAAATCAGCCTCATAAAGTAACACTAGCGAAGGTTTAATTACAGCAAGCTGTGGAATTATTACATCTACAGCATCTTGTGTCGTGAATGGAAAAAAGTAAGTTGTCTAAGCATTGATGCGCAACACCAAAAGCAGCGATCGCCAAACGTCAGTTTCTTCGCTCACTAGACGAACATCTTTGCCAGATGTTGGAGTCATTGGGATGGAATCGGGTATGCGGTAGGTGTGGCGAGTCCGCCTCCCTACCTACACACGTCCGCCGCTTAGCTTGACAATACGTCTTTCAAAGCACTAATCGACGGTGCGAAGAAGTAGCCGCCACCAGTGGGAATTACCCAGTCCTCAGGTGCGGTCAACTCCTCGCACACAGGTTCATCCTTATTATCCTGAAGGCGGATAAAGAACTTCCGCGTCCGGTTCCCGTCTGGTCCGTTACTTTGACCAATGACCGGATCTTGACCAAGGGGTAGCTGGCCGTTACAATCGTGACCCTTAGCAGCAGGTTCGCTGAAGTCCTTATTGTTAACCCAATTCTGTGTTACGAACTCAAACTGACGTTGAATCGAGGTCTGATAAGCCAGGAAGTGGAGACCACGATCAACAAAGTCCGGGTCCTGCTGTGGATTGTCCGGGGTGGAAGGAGATATGGGACCGTAAGGAATGCCGCGACGCAGCAGGCGGTGGGTTTGGGTGGTTACTTCGCTGCGATCAACAGTAATTTCGTTGGTTTTCGGGTCTATACCTCCCGGTGTTTTATCGTTGCGTGGATACGACTTGCGGGTATGGGCGATAAACGGGCAACGGATACCTGTTGCATCCTTGGAAGGTTCAAAGGCATCATTTTTGGGGAATTTCGGAAAATTATCCTCGCAATCGTCTTCGCGGCGGATCACATTCGTTGGATCATCACCCTTGTTGAATTCAAAATCGTTGTTGGCGCAGTCGTCGTTGCCCAGATTTGGGGTGTCGTGTTCGGGTGTACGGATGGTAGGAGCGCCGGAGGACCAGCGACCGATGAGCTTTGCACTCACCTTTCTAGGGTTGGTGTTCAGGGCTGCCGCAGTTTGGTTGAGAAACTGGTGGAACTTGAACACGTCCTGACGCAGGCGGCGGAACACAAGGAAGGAGCCATCGTCCGCCCAGCTTGGTCCTGCTGACGCCACGTCACCTTTACTATCATCGAACGTCTCAGCATCCGGGTTCTGACCCACGTAGCCGAAAACAAACTCTCCCGGCCAGAGAACATCCTGCCCTGGTTTACCCTGTTTCCGGTCGTCCGGGTTCTGCCTGGGTGTCAGAAGGTCATTGGGATCATCGGAAACCCTGCCACGAATACCAGGTTGCGATATTCCGTCTTGGTTGCCAAAGTGTTCACCTCCTGAAATGGGTGGGGGGAGGTTGGCTCCCTCTTCCATGAACGTAATCCTGGCTCCGCTCCTCAGGGCTTTGCCTTTTCCATCCGTAAATCCCACGACGCTTTCTAAGATCCGTGCGACTTCTGCCAGCATGTCCGCACGTTCATCGCTTGCAACAATGAAAACTACGTCAACTTTGCCGTTATCTGGTCCGCCCACAACCCAGCCAATGGGGTTGCCATTCTGATCCACTGGGTCATCCAGGTCTTTGGCGCGTGCTGCCAGTCCAGCTATAAATGATTTGTCCGTGAAGTTGACATCATGTGTGAGTTTCTTCAGCCCCTCAGAGGAGAAGGCTATGTTAACCCAAGTTGATTTGACAGTACCTTCGCGGTCTCGGCGTTTTCTGGCGGACTTGAATAGGCGGTTGAAGGCGATCACTTCCGACGCGGTGGCAATGAAGTTTATCTGCGTCTTGAGCCACCGCTTGAAGGCATCTGGCTTCTCAATTTCGAGGAAGAGGAGCGTCTGGAAATCTTTGTTGAACCCACCGAGAATGTTGCCCTGAATGTTATTCACACGGAGAACAGGCTCATCAGGCGCTGTTTCCCCTGCGTTTGTCTTTGAACCAGTCAAGGGGTCGGGGGCAGGTGCTTCACGGATTGATGTTTGATTTATCACTTGTTGAGTCATAATGAAAATCTTGTTTTTAGGCTATGGATTGAGCTACGGTCGAAACGATTGCAGATCTGATTTTTCAGTTTATTCCTCCATAAATAGTTAATTTCCCATGTATCCATGTGCCAACGCTCGTAAGCGTCAGAAATTTTACTTTTACTCTACATTCCTTAATAGATGCTATCGAAATCAACTTATGCACTTTTGGGATAGAAATGGGTTCATAGTTTCACAAAAATGGGTACGTAGACCAGGTGGGAGCAAGACCCAGCTTTGTTACTGACGAGGGTGGGGGATGTCACCCCCTACTACGGTGCATAAGTTAACTTCGTTCGTAGAAGCTGAGTTAAATAGGGATGTATTTTCCCTGTGAAAAGCGTAAACAACGTTGGAACTTTTGACTGTATAGGTTTTTGTTTGACTATAAATAATCAGACTCATACGAGATAAAAACGGCTGAAACGAAGGTTTTCCGTGATCAAAAACCGAAGTAACGGTCAAAAGTTATGTTGTATAAGTTTACTTTGGTTCTCATATATAGGATTCCTATTTAATTTTTCAAATACACGTAGGCATTGCCCACCATATCCGGGTTTTGTGCGGCATAGCCCTACCTACACGACGTATATATTTTTCACGCTCTCCTCCACGGACTGCTATAACACGTTCGCTGTTTTACCCCAATTATCAATTTATTTATTGCGGAATATCTATTTCTCCAATTGAAGCTTACTCACAAGAGATTAAGGTTAAGCACAACTTTACTTAAACAAGAGGAGACTAACATGAATAGATTTGTTGCATTTACGCTTACGTTTGTGTCCACTGTCGAAGAGTGGAAATCCCGTTAAAATCCCCTTAAGGCAGAAGTGGAGGTTCTTTGCAGATATTTGTCTTTGATAAAATTTTTACAATAGACATCTCCAAAAATTAATTATGCGTTATCTACAACCCTTGTAGAGACGCGAAATTTCGCGTCTCTACATTGTTTTTCGGAGATGTCTAATGAAGACAGTTTAACTCTGCATAAGGCAACTTTGGTTTCACCTAATAGGTAAATGAAAGACAGTCAGCCTTAAATGGAACCTCTCATTGTTTCTGTACAATGGCTCTCGTGTTCTGTTGCACCAGTAATTTATAGCTAAAGTTTGGAAAATAGGAGATTTATCATGGTAACAATGGATATGCCAGTTATGGCTAATATTCTGGGATTCTTAGCATTAATTAGCTATATTGTCACATTACTCCCCACAATTCTCAGAATTGTTTTTCCTCGCACAAAAGAGACTGGCATTCCTCAAAGGCTACTAAAACATCGCCGTCTCATTGGTATTCTGGCTTTCTGTTTTGCCTTGGGACATGGTTTTCTCTTGGTCACAAAAAGAAATTTTGATTTTTTCGACTTGAAGACATTTTGGATTTATATCCAAGGAGTTACCACTTTCACGATTTTTACAATTCTGGCTATTACCTCTAATAATTGGAGTGTAAAGAAACTGAAGAAAAATTGGAAGCAATTGCATAAACTCACCTACTTTGCCATGTTTCTTTTAACCTGGCATATTTGGGACAAAATGTCAGGTCATTGGACGTATTTAACGCCCTTTGGAATTGGTGCTATTTCTGGGACAACAGTTTTTTTTCTTGCCAGACTTGGGATTGAACGCCGCGATAAACAACAAAAAACCAAGGGGAAAGCACCCCTAGTAAAAAAAAGCATCATGTAGCATCACTAGCTGCCGAATTCATTTTGTTAAAGGAGCGTCTTTCTATTATGTCAAAGCCTATTTATTGGAAAGTTTCTGCAGCGTTGGCGATCGCCACAATAGCGGCTGTTGTTGGGTTCAGTTGGTCGAGATCGCTTTCACAATCAAATGAACCTTCCACTGCCTCTAAATCAATGCTGATTGCTGAACCTTCTAGAACCCTTAAAGGGCATTCAGCATGGGTTTATGCGATCGCCATCAGCCCGGATGGCAAAACTTTAGCCAGTGGCAGTTACAACGGCACGATTAAGATTTGGAATCTGCAAAGGGGCGAATTACTCCACACTATCAATGGTCATACCGATGCGGTTGAATCCCTCGCTATCAGTTCTAATGGGCAGATCCTCGCCAGTGGCAGCTGGGATCACCGGATTAAGTTGTGGGATCTGGCTACCGGCAAGCTTGTCCGCACTCTCTCAGGGCATTCAGACGATGTTGAGTCGGTCGCTATTAGCCCAAATGGGAAAACTTTAGCCTCCGGCAGTTGGGATAAGACAGTTAAGCTGTGGAATATGGAGACTGGGGAGGTTATCCGGACTTTGAATCAAAAAGAACCAGTCAGAACTGTCGCTATCAGTCCGGATGGGCAGCTACTTGCCAGTGGCACGGAAGACGGAAAAATTATGATTTGGCAGCTTGCTACAGGCGAGTTGAGAACTCCCCTAGCAGCGCATGACAAAGCAGTTCGGTCTGTTGCTTTCAGTCCCGATGGCAAACTCCTCGCTAGTGGCAGTGACGATGGGACAATCAAGTTGTGGAATCCTCAGACTGAGCGCTTGCTGCACACTCTCTTAGGACATAATAACGCAGTTTGGTCTGTTGCTTTTAGCCCCGATGGATTCCTCGCCAGTGGCAGTTATGACCGGACGATTAAGTTGTGGAATCAGCAGACCGGGCAGTTGCTAGGCACTCTCACCGGGCATAATAAAGCGGTTTGGTCTGTTGCTTTCAATCTTCAAGGTCATACCCTCGCAAGCGGCAGTGCGGACGAGACTATCAAGATTTGGCAAGTGCCTGAAAAAGCAAAAGCCGGTGTTGCCTACGGCTACTGAGGGAAGTTGGTCGTGATGTCGTTTCCACTTTCCGCGATCCATTGGACGATTAATCCTGGAATTGCTTCTCTTAGTTTTTTCTGCCAGTCAGGTATAGATTTAAACTGCTCTTTTAGCTGAGTGTCTAACTTAAAACACAGAGGCTTAGTTCTAGTTTTTCCATTCCAAGATCACCTCTTCCACTGGAGCGTAAATAATTAATGTAATGTGAAAACGCTTAATAGCGGCTTTAGCCGCAAGGATTCTTTCTTAAGCTTTTGTCCTGCTCATAGACAAAAGACTCTTCCATTGACAAAGCAAGTTCTGCTTTTTGTAACTCCGACCCCAAATACATCGCGTGTTCGACTTGCAAGCCAGGACAATTTGCTGCTAGTTGCCGATAAAGTTGAGTTGCAGATTTACTTGAGTAACAATTAACAACTTCTCCAGAACCTGGGGTCATGTGTTCCACAATAATATTGCCATCTTGGACAGTAATAACAAAACTGCCCGCAGGATCGGCATAATCTCGTGAGGCGCAAATTTTGGCATACTGGGATTGAATCACACTATCTGCATTTTCCCAGCAGTCATCATAAATATGGGCGCTTTGACTGATGGTAATTAACGGTCCCATTTTTAATTGATAAGTTGAGCGTTTGCATATTTCATCCCGAATATGTTGTTGCAAAGCTACTAATCCCATTGCATTGGCAGGCCATGCAGAAAACATATCATTACTGCGAAAAGTTGCTGTTAAGGATAGCTCATTATCAACTATTCTGACCCAAATATGGTTAAGGCAAGGTGGACTATCGTTAGCATCATTACTGACATCCCATAAGGACATGACTGCTCTAGCAGAATTTAAATCAGCTAATAGTTTGTCAATTACTTGCTCAATTTGGTCGCACCCAAACCAAGAACGCAAACGTTGACCATATGTATATTTCACTCCTACTCTCGTTTTTGCATCATCTAAAATTTGGGAAATGTATTCCTCTAGAAAACTGCGGTCAACTGGTAAATAATTCGGTTCAGGAAAATAAAAATCAGGTGGCTCATCAGTAACAATCGCTATCAAATCAATTAATTCTTGCCATTGCCCATCATAGCCAGTTGGTCGAATTGTTCCTGTTGTCTTAATTCGATGAATTATCTTTACCCAAGTTTCTGCTATTGTTTTTCCTTCAATTCTGTGTCCGTAGCGTGGTCCTGGTAAAATAGTTGGCTTGAGCGTAGACATGGGAAATTCTAATGGTAAACCCCAAGGTTGAACCGTTTCACGCTGAGCATAGGACTTGACTAGACTAACCGCTTCAGCTATAGATTGGGCTAACTGAAACTCTATAGAGGAGCGCAGTTTTTCTAGGGCACTGGCATCAATCTCAAAATCAATATATCCCGGAATGGTAGAGCGAATTACATAAGCTAGCCGTCCAGTATCGCTCCTTCCTTCTTCAAAGCCATTTTGGAAAAAGTCTAGCAAGCAGATCCCAGCACCCGCGTTTTTGTCTTCTCTTGTAGCGTTCAGTACTACCAAGTAGCGGACGTGAGGGTTAAACAGCAAATTGCGAATTAGCAAGTTTATCCCCCGTGTGGGCGAGTAAAGCTGCCCAATCACAGCATACTCGTGGGGGTGCAGGTGTTTGGCAACAACAGAGCGTACTGTCCACCCCGTAATTACCACTGTTTGCCCCTGACCATAAATCAACTGGTTGGGTTTGTAAAGTGCTTTGTACTGGAATTGAGATGCGATCGCGGTCATAATAACAGGTACGAACTCTTTAGATTACAACGCTGCAAAACCTTTAACTTAATTAATAAAATTTTTCCATTGCTAGGCATAGCTAGGTTGAATGCCTAGACTACAAAAAAAAGTACTTTACATAAATTAATAATCTTGTTACACTACTTTACATAACAGCAATTATCTTATAAGGAAAATCCCATGCGTACAACTGGTACTATTGTTGACGAAACGGGTAAATTGAACACTTTTGCCATCGAGCCAAAGGTTTATGTAGATGAGCAAGGCGATCGCACCGGGTTTACACCCTATGCCGAAATGCTGAACGGTCGTTTAGCGATGATTGGTTTTGTGGCTCTAATAGCATTAGAAGTGTTTACTGGACATGGCATGTTTGGTCTGTTGAGAAGCCTGTAACAGAAGTCAGGAGTCCAGGAACGGAGCATGAGACTGAAAGCTTCGCTCATAGATATCAATCTCGTTCCCAGGCTCCAGCGTGGGAATGCCTTACTTTGGGCTGCTGCCTCGATGCTAAATTTAGTTGTCAGAGCCTCCACGTAGGCGTTCCTACGCTCTGCGTGGGAACGAGTATAGAGTATGGAGTTTCACGTGACAAATTCGCCAACAAAATCATAGTGTCGAATTAATAAGTCCAGTTTTGCTTGGTCTGCAAGCTATAGGTTCCATCTTTCACATTCACCCGCTCAGGAATCAGATTTAGATCTCTAAACACATTTGCCTGTTGCTGTAGAGCAGTCAGTGATTGGTCGTCAATCGGGATGATGGCGCGTTCGGCACTACGTTGCTGTAAAGTTTCTACGATGGATGGATCGATTTCATGGTTTTGTGCCAATCGTTGAGCCGCTTCTAATTCCTGTCTCTTAGCCAAAGCTCCAGCTTCGTTTACCTCTTCTAAAATCACCTTGAGCAGGTCGGTATAGTCGCGTACCATCTCTGGAATCGCGTAGTAATAGGTCGGAACTTCTAAAGAGGCTTTGTCATCAAATATGCTCTCTAGGTCGGCAATTGACCGCCCTGGGTAAGCGCTTCGGGTCTGAGTTGCTATGTAGGGAACCCAAATCACCCAAGCATCGACCTCACCACGGCGGAATAGGGGCAGCGCCTCCGGCTGTGTCAGATAAACTGGCTCAATGTCGCTAAAATCGAGGCCCACTTTCGCCAGCGCTCGCACAAGCACATAATGCGAGCTTGAGCCTTTGTCAAAAGCTATCTTTTTACCCTTCAGATCTGCCAGCGTCTGAATAGGTGAATCTTCCAATACCAAAATCGCTTGACCTTTGGGAGCGGTATATTTTTCTTTTGCTACCCGCACAAATACATGATCTGCTGCTTGAGAGAAGATGCTGGCAGTGCCACCACCACCGCAGAAATCAATCGTCCCATTGCTGAGTGCCTCTATCAAAGAAGAAGCTGATAAAAAGCTTGACCAAGTAACACTCAGTCCGAGCGGCTGCAAACGCCTTTCGAGCAAGCCTTGAGTCCGGAGAACTTCCAGATTTGTCATCCCTTCTGGATACCCCATTTTGAGTTGCTTGAGCCGCCGCGCTTGTTCAGCTAAGGGCGTGTTGCTCGATCGAGCAGAACGGCTAGAAAACCAGCGATCCAAAACTATACAAAAAATTATGCCCCCCACAAATAGTCCCACTGTTTCTAGTAACCGAATTGTCGAATTTTTGGGTATTTTGAACTGATTTAGTAGAGAGGAGAGTGTATTGGCAGATTCAGAAGCGGCAACAGCATGACCGTCAAAAGCCAGAGTCAAGACCAAACTCGTAGTAAGGCCGATGCAAAATAGGACGATCTTTCCCTTCGTACTAATGTGGCTGGGCTACAGAATTTTGATGGACAGCGAATCCTATCGTATTTTTCTACCGAAGAGTTGACAATAATTATTCAATTTATATGTGGTTCAGCTTAGGCACGCGCTTTGAAATAAAATACCAGCCGTCTTCAGGCTATCTTGTATCAAACCAACCATTTAACAGGAACGATCTGGTATTTTATTTTTACGGTCACCCCTTATTACTATGGGTGTGAATTCGCTAGCTCCATACACCATACTTTTGGCTTAGTTATCTCTAACTTTACTAAAGTAGTAAATAAGTTCTAACTTAAGCATGACGTTTTTTGTCAATATAGACATTATGATTACTTAGTCAAAGGAGAAAAATATGCAGATTTTCAAAATTGTTTTTGTCGCTCTTGTATTTATGGTTAATTTAATGATTGCTCAACCTTCTTGGGCAGGCAAGGATTTCACAAAAGGGGCTGACTATGTTGAGGTAACTCAGGCACTCAATCAACTTCTAGCCGCGAAGGATACACCAGAAAAAGCTGGCTATACACCTGAGGAATTTCAGCAGCGACTAGCACAATTGCAGTTTCAGAAGAATGTTATAGAAACTGCTAAG
Source organism: uncultured Stigonema sp. (assembly GCA_964658145.1). GTDB lineage: Bacteria > Cyanobacteriota > Cyanobacteriia > Cyanobacteriales > Nostocaceae > Stigonema. The sequence continues at coordinate 5,490 of CAZZYE010000056.1, read as the reverse complement.
AAGCGGGCGCAGTGTCGTAATGAAACTGGAAGGACGTTGGCAGTCTATGCTAATAAACCGAAAAAATCTCCAACCCAACTCTATTACTTAGCAGCAGGACAAATCACGGATGATGATTGGGATTGCGATGGTATCTACTTACCCGCAGGTACTCAGGTAGTTCTCAGCCCAAATACTCCAGCACAAGAGCTAACTGAAGCAATTGCCGTTAAGTTTGTTGATGGTACACAGTCGGTTGCTAGAACTAATCTCGCAACTGGTGCGATCGAATTGAATGTTGAACCTGCTAAAGTCTTCAAGGCTGGTGAAAGCGAGTGGTTACTTCCAGCGTTATCTCAAGCAGAGATTGACACACAAGTTCCTACTCCACAACTCATTGACTAAAACCCTCATTTTTTAGTGTCAACTTTGGTTAAAAGGCAATAGGCAATAAGGAAGTCCCCATTAAAATTAGGGGATTTTTGTTGCGGACGTATTTGTGCAACTCAAGAGTCACTTCAAAGCATAGGCTGCAGCAAATACTTTTGCTTGCTTGGCTTTCGCATAGACGTGCTGACGTATAATTTCATTTACTTATTATGAGCCAATTACCCAAAATTGACCGTCAAAGAGAGCATCAAGCGAACGAGCGTACATATCTAGCTTGGGTACGCACTTCCATATCATTAATTGGCTTTGGTTTTGCTATTGCTCGATTTGGTCTGTTTGTGCAACAGTTGAATATTGCTCTGACTCGACAGGAACCATTACCGTATCCCTATTTCAACTCAGAAGATTTGGGTATTTGTTTGCTAGTCTTTGGTATTATTACGCTTGTTATAGCAGCTTGGCGCTATAATCAGGCTTTTTGGCAAATTGAAAAAGGGGACTATCGACCGAACCGCATGCCTGTTTGGGTTATGACTATATCGGTGATAATTTTTGGAGTTCTGAGTATTCCTTTGCTGCTTTTGCGAAATAGAGTACCTCCCACTCCGCATCGGGTTCAAACCCAGCCCCATTCTTACAATTTTCGTCAACAAAAGAAACCGAATTTCTTTAATTCATAAGTGCAGTCAATCCGCTACCACTGTTCGTGATGCTTGACGTAGTTTGAGAAAATACCAATAATTGCTATATTGAAAACGACTGATAAATTATGCTGTTGTTATAAAAAACGTATCAGGTAAGTTATGGCTTTAACTGCTTCAACAATGTTATCGCTGGGTACTCAGGCACCAGATTTTCATCTAGCAGATGTGGTGTCTGGGGAGATAATTTCGCTATCTAGCTTTGCAGACAAAAAAGCGCTGCTGGTAATGTTTATTTGTAGGCATTGCCCTTTTGTCAAGCATATACAAGAAGAATTGGTACAGTTAGGACTCGATTACTTTACAAGTGATTTGGGGATTGTTGCTATCAGTGCTAATGATGCTAATAACTACCCAGATGATGCACCAGACTCCTTAAAGGCAATGGCAACAGAACTAGGGTTTAAGTTTCCCTTGTGCTACGATGAAACCCAAGAAATTGCAAAAGCTTACACAGCAGCTTGCACACCCGATTTCTTTTTATTTGATGCTGCAGGCAACCTCGTTTATCGCGGACAATTGGATGATAGCCGCCCAAGCAACGGCAAACCCGTAACGGGACTCGATTTACGCGCAGCCATTGAAGCGCTGTTAGCGGGTAAACCAGTTGAAGGTGAGCAAAAGCCAAGTATTGGTTGCAATATTAAGTGGAAACCAGGCAAAGAACCAAGTTATTTTGGTTAATGGTTAGTTGTTAGTAGTTAGTAGGACATTCAACTAACAACTAACCACTAACCACTAACAAAAAATTCCAAATGACATCTTCCACTCACCAGCAACAAACACCCTCTCTACCACCGCTGATTCAACGCGAAATTCTCTTCGGGAACCCCCAACGAACTAGTCCAGGACTTTCGCCCGATGGTAAGTATTTAGCATATATTGCCCCCGACGAGAAAAACGTCTTGCAGGTGTGGCGGCGAACTGTGGGAGAGCAAGATGATCGGATAATAACTGCTGACAAAAAGCGCGGTATCCGCATTTTCTTTTGGACTTATAACGCTGACCAGTTGATTTATCTGCAGGACGCGGATGGGGACGAGAACTTTCACCTGTACTTGGTCAATGTTCAGTCAAATATTGTACGTGACTTAACACCATTCCAAGGTGTGAAAGCACAGCCAGTAGAACTTGACCCCAAATTTCCAGACCAGGTGCTGGTGGGGATGAACTTGAATAATCCCCAAAATTTCGATGTTTACCGTGTCAACCTGAAAAACGGTGCGGTTGAGTTTGACACTGACAACCCAGGTAACGTTGTCAGTTGGCAAGCTGACGCCCAGTTCCAAGTACGTGCAGCGACATCTGCAACAGCTGATGGTGGTTCCGATCTTTTATTTAGGGAAACGACAGATAAACCTTGGGAAATCTTGCGCCATTGGGAACCAGATGAACAAGGCGGGTCAGTCAACTTCTCGGCTGATAACAAGACACTTTACATCCAAGGTAATCACAATGCCAACGCCCAGCGTTTAATTGCCCTAGACCTCGCCACCCGTCAAGAAACTGTCATCGCAGAAGATGAGCAATATGACGTGGCTGGGATCATGATCCAACCAATAACGCGAGTTATTCAAGCGGTTTCCTTCTACAAAGACAAAAAAGAGTGGCAGGTACTTGACCCAAGTATAGCTGCTGATTTTGAGGCGATCGCCCAGGTCCGTACAGGAGAATTCTCCATCATCAGCCGCGACTTGGAAGACAAAAACTGGCTAGTAGCTTACCTGGTTGACGATGGTCCAGTGTACTACTACGCCTACAACCGAGAGTCCAAAACCAGTACTTTCTTGTTCAGTAACCAACCCAAACTGGAAGGCTTGCAACTGGCGTCAATGCAACCCGTTTCCTACGAGGCGCGGGATGGCTTGACTATCCACGGCTACCTGACAACTCCAGTGGGCATACCTACGCAGAACTTACCAACAGTGCTGTTCGTTCACGGTGGTCCTTGGGCGCGGGATAATTGGGGTTACAGTTCATCAGCGCAGTGGCTGGCTAACCGGGGTTATGCGGTGCTACAAGTCAATTTTCGCGGTTCTACTGGTTACGGTAAGGCGTTCCTCAACGCTGGCAATCGTGAGTGGGCTGGCAAAATGCACGACGACTTGATTGACAGCGTTAACTGGTTGGTAGAACTCGGCATTTCCGACCCGAAAAAGATTGCGATTATGGGCGGTTCCTATGGTGGTTATGCAACTTTAGTGGGATTGACTTTTACGCCAGAAATGTTTGCAGCAGGTGTGGATATTGTAGGTCCAAGTAACCTCTTAACGCTGATGCAAAGCATTCCACCTTATTGGGAACCCCTGAAGGCACAGTTCTATCATCGGGTGGGCAACTTAGAGACAGAAGAAGAGTTTCTCAAGTCGAGATCGCCCCTGTTTTTCGCTAACCGCATCCAAAAACCTTTGCTAATTGCGCAAGGTGCTAATGACCCTAGGGTAAAACAGGCAGAAAGCGATCAAATTGTCGAAGCAATGCGTTCGTCAGGTCTGCCAGTAGAATACGTCCTTTACACTGATGAAGGACATGGCTTTGCTAGACCAGAAAATCGGCTGCATTTCTTTGCGATCGCAGAGGAGTTTCTCGCCAAATACTTGGGCGGTAGGTTTGAACCTCTCGGAGATCTCCAAGGTCATTCAGGTGTTATCAAATAAATTTGTCAGGACTCTATAGCGGTCCATGTCTGGCGTGTGCGGATTATTTGTACATGCCAACTCTCTACTGGCGTGAGAGTTACGATAGCTATTCGAGTCACCAAGTCATATCAAATCCGGTTAAATGAACACACAAACGGTAGGGACACAGCACTGCTGTGCCCCTACACATACCATGTGCAATCAACCGGATTTGATATCAATGGCTGAAAGAATCAAGTCACTTGAGAACTATCCTGACTTTTGCCGTCAAGCTATCCAAGAAGCGCTAGATAAGTTGGAGAATAAAAAGTACTGAGATGGTTAATCACTAGGCTTTTCCTTGTAATGTTCACATTCATCAGGATTCATCTCAAAAAATAAATGCGCTTGTATAGGATGATATTTCTTTTTATGCAATGGTTTATCCCCTGAACCATCATAGGGACATTCTAATGTCCAGTACTTTGATTGACCCTGTTGGTACAAGTAAAAATGAATACATTTTTTGCAGTTTTCATCACTCATTTTTCCATACTTTGTTCGGTTTACCGTATGTTTTAGTTCGGTTTACCGAATAATTTTTGTTGCATCAGATGATTTAAAACAATCAAGTCAAATCAACCTGCAAGTGATATCCTGTCCGCTTAATTGCTCAGAATAAGGTTCGCGCGTCCCCGCGTCAGTCTTAATTATAAGTGTTCAACCGGACATGATATGATAACCCGCAACTTGGGTTAAGTAGGTCGGTGTTATTAAACTGAATATCTGTAAAGTTATGTATTGGGTAAGGGTAAGGGTAAGAAAACCTACCCTTGACCCTTACCCAAATTAAAAGATAAATAGAGTGTTTTACATTTTTCAATCGGAATTTGTATGAAAAAATTTGGACTTTTATGTTTAGTAACCTTCTTAAGCCTTGTTGTTTGCCTGTCTATAAACGCAGCACAGCCCCGCCCACAGCCTCCCTTGTGGCAGGTTTATCAGCAGTCACTTAAAAGAGCCAAATACGTTGACCTCACTCATGCGATCGCCCCTACAATTCCTGTATGGTCAGGGTTTGGTCCGTCCAAGTTTGGACCCTCAATCAACCCAAAGACAGGAAAGCCGTATACTTATAAAGACGATGGCTTTGAAGCAACCCATTACGACCTGTCCACCGATCAGCTTGGAACCTAGCTAGATCCACCAGCCCACTGGAACCCTGACTATCCAGCTATTGATGAGTTGCCTCCAACCTTCGCTGTTCGTCCCTTAGTGGTCATTCCGATTCAGGATAAAGTTGCTCGTGACCCCAACTATCACCTCACTGTCAAAGATATTCAGGACTGGGAGAGACGTCATGGTAGAATTCCTGAAGGCTCGGTTGTGTTTGTACGCTCCGACTGGTCTAAAGAATGGCCCAACCCTGAACTTGCGACAAGGACTAAGTTTTCTGGAGTAAAGCTGGAGGCTCTCCAGTTCCTGCATTTACAGCGTAAGATCCTGTTCCACGGGCACGAAGCCCTTGATACTGATAGCACCCCGACCCTTGAAGGAGAAGCTTGGCTATTGAGGAATGGATATACCCAAGCTGAGGGGGTTGCGAATCTGGATCAAGTGCCTGAGACAGGCGCACTGGTGACGATCGGTTATCCCAAATTCAAAGGTGGCTTGGGAGGTTATGCCCGCTATATTGCTATCTGTCCGCCAGACTGGCGATACGGTGTGTCGGTGGGTCAAATCCCGGAATCTCCGCTGCAAAAAGCAGATAAACCACTCCACTGGGATGAAAAGCTTGGTGT
>CAZZYE010000055.1:0-17088 GCA_964658145.1 uncultured Stigonema sp. | reverse complement strand
TTAGTCTTAACAAAATGAAAGCTTCTCGTGTTCGCCAAGTCAGATCAAGGTATTCAACACGCATCCGTTTTCTACTTCTGCTCGTATCTACAGCACTGATGGTGTTTGTCTTGTACGCTTGCGGGCAACAATCTGTAGTACCCACCCCATCACAAACGCATCCCCCATCACAAACATCTGGGTTCTTCAACTGGAAGAACGTCAACATTCAGGGCATGGGCTACGTGACCGGTTTGGTCACAACCCCAGTATCGCCTTATGATGTCTACATCCGTACAGATATCGGTGGTCCATACCGCTTTGACCGGAAAAATAATCAATGGCTACCCCTGATGGACATGTTTAATACCAACTTTTCCAGCGGAGGCATCGGGGTAGAGAGCATTGCCGTTGATTCCACACTTCCCAAGAACGTCTATGTAGCAGTTAATTACAGGAATTCGACTTTTAAGGAAAGTAATAATAAGATTAAATACAAATATTCCGGCGAGGTGATGGTTTCCAATGACAAAGGAGTCACTTGGAAACCAACGGGTTTAGGAACAAATAATGTTTACATTGGTCCAAATCAAGCATACCGCTCTGACACAGGAGAGCGCTTAGCAGTCGATCCAAACAAGTCTGGGTTGCTTTATTTCGCCTCTCGGAGAAATGGTTTTTGGAAAAAAGATGTTAATAAAGCTTGGACCCTTGTCTCCGGCGGACTGCCCGATCCCAGTAGTCTGCCAGGATATAAAAACTCTGACGGCAGTGACAACAAGGATATACCAGGTTTTACATTTGTCGCGTTTGACAAGATCTCGGCAACAGCCAACAACCCAACCAAGACCATCTATGTTGGAGTTCACGGCAGTGGTGTATGGCGCAGTTCAGATGGAGGCAAATCATGGAGCAACATTGCAGGCGCCAACAATCCGTTGCGCGGTGTAGTTGCCTCAGATGGCACACTCTATGTCAGTTTCGGCACATGGGGGAGCAATGGGAGTAAGACATCTGGTGGTGTTAGCAAGTTCTTTAAAGATACCTGGACCAACATCACTCCCGATGGTACAGACAGAGTTTATTCTGCGATCGCAGTGCAAGCAGATAAGCCTTACACGGTGATGGCGATTTCAGATAAGTACGTATACCGTTCCACAGAGGGCGGAAATAACTGGAATAAGCAGACCATGGCTATGGGTGCTTACGACCCTAACAACCCGAAAGATCCAGTTAATTCGTCTGCTCCTGGCTATTATCAGTCTTACTCTGCAACTGGTGCTGCTGCTGTAGTCATAGACCCGATTAACCCCAAACAGGTGTGGTGGACCAACGGTTGGGGTGTGGCGCGTACAGATGACGTTACCGTTGCCACCCCATCTTACACATGGCTGATGAACAATTTGGAGGAGCTAGACACGAACATCGTGCGCGTTCCACCTAAGCCTAAGGATCGGGGGGGAGCCGACCTGCTGAGTGGTGTACACGATATGATTGGCTTTCGCCACGTTGAACGCAACCAAGTACCGAGTGCCAAAATTAACCCAGAAAATATTCCGACCAACCCGGCGTTCAAAGGGGCAAATCCTCCTGATTGGACAGTCTATCCTGTGCCGTTCCCTCATGTGGCGGCAGCGACGAGTATGGATTACTCCTACAACAACCCCGACTACGCTGCATTTGTTGGGTTTCATCAGTGGCAGTACTGGCCAGTGTACGGTATAACCAACGATAACGGTAAGACTTGGAAAGCGTTCGAGTCCATTCCCAAAGAGAATCTCTGGAAATCGGACAAATCCGGTCAAGAATCGGTTGTCCCTGTAGGCGGTCAGATTGCCATGTCCCCAACCAATCCGCAGAATATGGTCTGGGCACCGACGTGGGGAACGTGGCCACACTACACTACCGATGGTGGCAAAACGTGGCAGCTAGCTAACAATTTAGATCATGGCTCAAAACCAAATCCTTATGACCCCTACAATAATGACCACACACACTACGAAACTCTGCCCAAGTCATGGGCTAATAGCATTTCTCCGTGGCTGAGTGCATATATTTTGGCAGCGGATCGTCAAGATCCACGGGGTCAGACTTTCTACTACTACGATAGTTGGACATTCTACTACAGTGCGGACGGTGGCGCGAACTGGAGAAAGGGTGCTTCTGGAAAATTCCCAACGTGGCTGATTCACCCGGCGATCGCTCCCAATCCCACACAACAGGGTGACATATGGATGAGCTTTGCTCGCAATCCGGATGATGTCAACGGCAACAAATTATACCGTTCCACTGACGGTGGCAAGAGTTTTCGTGACGTCTCATCGGTGAATACCTGTGAGTTTGTTGCCTTTGGCAAGGGTGTATCAGCGACAAAACCGTACATTTACATCTTTGGTCGTGTCGGTGGTGCGAGTCAGGACGCGATGTACAAGTCGCAAGATATGGGGAAAAGTTGGATTCAAATCAGCGACCCAAATGTGCTACAATTTCCAGGGCTGACGTATCTAGAAGCCGATATGCGATCGCCTAACCTCGTGTATGCAGCATTGAGAGGTCGTGGCATCATGGTGGGTTCTGCACTCCATTAGACATCTCCGGAAATCATAAAGTTGAGCAGGCTATTCCAACTGTCAAAGTAAAGATAACGATTTTATTGCCTGTTCATTTTCTACTCCTTGTTTACCAATCAATTGGTTGGCGATCGCGGAAGAATCCGCCTGTAGCACCCCCATCAGCAAGAGTTGCCAGCCACACAATGGTATCGACTCCTTGTTCTGGCGTAAGGAGCGCATTTTGACCGCCCATATCGGTTTTCACCCAACCAGGACAAACTGAGTTCACTAATATGTTTGTGCCTTGTAATTCGTTAGCTAAAATCCGGCTTAAGGCATTCAAAGCTGTTTTGGAAATCCGATATCCAGTGTATCCACCGCCCATACCATTCAGTTGACCCATACCAGAAGAAACATTCACTATTCGTCCGTAATTGTGTTGCTTCATCAAGGGAATCAACGCCTGAGTAACTCGCAAAACACCGTAAACATTCGTTTCTATTGTTTGCCGCAAAGTGTCAATTTTGGCATCGAAAACACTGTTTACACCTGCTTGAGCATCGATATATATACCTGCGTTATTCACCAATAAGTCGAGCTTTTCAAACTGTTCACGAATGAATTGAGCTAATTTTTCGCTGCTCTCATCACTAGTGACATCAAGAGGATGAGAAGTTACATCTAATCCTTCAGTTTGCAACTTTTCGGCAGCAGTTTTGCCTTTTTCCTCATCTCGACTGGTGATAATTACCTGAAATCCTTTTTTCGCCAACTGACGAGAGGCTTCAAATCCCAAACCGCGATTTGCACCTGTTACTACTGCGACTTTTTTTGTTGTGTTCATTTTTTGGTTGATGGTTGATGGTTGATTGTTAGTTTTTAGTTGTTGGTTGTTAGTTGTAAAAAATAACTACTAACAACTAACCACTAAGCACTAACAAATTCATTTCAATGCGTACTCTGGGTGATATTCTACTAACTCAATTTCGTTGCCATCTGGGTCATTGACATAAATTCTGTGCTTGGTTTCCGGGGCTGTCATTGTGTAATATTCAATGCCTTCAGCATCAAGCAGTTTTTTCATGGCTTCGCCGTCTGGAATCACAAAGCCAACATGGTTTATACCGATGCTTTCGTAGGGCTGATGCACACGCTTTTGGTCTGATTCATCATTCAGGGCAAGATAAAATTGGTTATTGCCAAAATGCATCCAGCGACTACCGTCGAACACGCCTTCAACGCGCACGTACCAATCAGGAAACAGGGTTTGATAAAACTTTTTGGTTGCGTCAATATCTTTACAAGAAAGGTTGATGTGTTCAAAGCGAATAAAGTCCATTTTTCGTTCCTTTTTATTTCTCGTTCCCTGGCTTAGCTAGGAAATGCTTGTATTTTTTTACTTTTTCACCGTCTACATAACTCCCCCACTAAACCCCAGCATGATTCCTTACGCTTTTTAGATGAGAATAATTTGTATTAAAGTCGTTAAAGAGCCGACCACTGTGACAAGTTTTGCACTAAAACTGGTTAGGGCAACGAAAGTAAGGCTTTACATACCTGGGGTTCTTGATTTCACCTCTCTATATAAATCATAGTCGGAATGAGTATGAGTTGCAAGGGTTTAATTTTTTATTTAGGAAGGAGGGAGGGGAAAGCGATGTCTAACGACAAGCCGAGTAGCGCGTATACGCAGCAATGAAAAGCGAGACCATTCGTTTATGCTGATTCAAGGAATGAAAATAATTTTACGTGCGGACCAAAATCCTTGTAGAGACGTAGCACTGCTACGTCTCTACATCCGGATTCATACCTCAATTCAGCAACGCCGGAAAGTGAATCGCGCTTATGCAACCGAAATCATATATAGTACATATGTACGATGCGTAAGTTCTAAATTGTTTAGACCGCTTAAACTTGAAAGAGATCACTATGAAATTTTCCTACACAATTCTCTACGTCAAGGATGTTGCTCAGTCGGTCGCCTTTTACGAGAAGGCATTTGACTTGAAACAGCGGTTTATTCACGAGAGTGGGCAATATGCCGAGATGGAAACGGGCGGAACAACACTTGCCTTTGCCTCAAATGAACTGGCAAAGTCTAATCTTCCACACGGATTTCAAGAAAATAGTTTGTCGAATCTACCTGCTGGTATTGAAGTTGGCTTTGTAGCAGAAGATGTGTCAGCAGCTTTTTCACGTGCAGTAGAGGCTGGTGCTGTCGCTGTTGTAGAACCCAAAATCAAGCCTTGGGGACAAACAGTAGCTTACGTTCGTGATTTAGATGGGATTCTCGTTGAAATCGCTAGCTCAATGTAAAGAATATGGATTCTAAGTTAGAAGCTACTCTACAAGCTCAACTAAACCAATCCCTACACTTTACAGCCTGCATGGGAGTCAATGTCGCCATCAATGATGAGAAACATGGAGTTTGGTTAGGGAGCAGTGGTAATTCTTATCTTGATGCTAAGAAAGCTCTTAGTGTTAATTGCTCATTTTACATATACAGCATTACCAAAACCTTTGTTTCCGTTTGTTTATTACGTTTAGCTCAGGATGGGTTGTTAGATTTAGATGATCCACTCACGAAATGGTTACCTGAGATGCCATTTCCCGATTCTGTCACATTGCGTAGTTTGCTGAATCACACCAGCGGAATACCGAGCTATACAAGTCTTAAAGATTATTTACCTGCTGTAAGAGAGAATGCTTCCGTTCCTTGGACACATGAGAAAGTTGCTGAATTGACCTGTACAGGAAAACTCGATTTTGAACCAGGAGAAAAATGGAGTTATTCAAATACAGGTTATATGGTGCTATATGAGGTGATTGAAGCTGCTAGCGGCAATTTTGCCCAAGCATTAGAAAACAATGTCTTTTCAGTACTGGATCTACAAAAGACCTATGTCGCCCACTATGTTGATACAAAAGGATTTCTGACACCGGGTTATTGCCGATACCTAAATTCCGAAGGAAAGATTGAGAATGTCATTCCTCGCTATCATCCAGATTGGTGTGCAACAGGACTCATTGCTTCTACTGCTGAAGAAGTCATGAAATTTTATGACGGCATCTTTTCAGGGAAGTTGCTAGATGCCAAACAGTTAGAGGAAATGCTCACCCTTGTGCCCACAGGTACGCGACATCCTTGGTATAAAAAAACTTGTTATGGTTTGGGAATCATGGCAGACCCGGAATCCAGGTATGGTGAAATATACGGGCATGGTGGAGATGGTCCTGGCTATAATCTTTGGGCTATGCATCTACCTGATTTTCATGGACGCAAGTTGACATTAGCTGTTTTTTGTAATACATCTCTCGCCGATCATCCTTATCCTATGGTTGATGACTTATTGCGTATTCTTGAAACCGCATAGTGCGATCGGACGCCTACATTAGATGAGGCTTGTGGGATGGACATCCGTCTTTGGGCGGACAATACGTCCGTTACATAAAATCCAGAAAAATCCGGCAACCCTTTTAATTGACAACACTTTGGGACACCTTGGTTAGTAATTTACGCCTAGTTGCTAAAATTGCATAGAAACAGTTATGCCAGCATAAATTTGTCAAAACAAGCGGATTTTCGCTTTCAGCGCCCACGCCTCTACCTGAATTTAAAGCCGTTCAATAGGTAAAAATTTTATGACGAGTTGATTAGCATGGTAAGTAAGGGAGCTGAGGAAGATGAATTTTTAGAGACAGGGGCTGAACACGCTACTGAATTGGAATTGCGTAGCGGTGGATGTGCTGGTATTGACGAAATTGGTTGGAGTGCCAAGCTAGAAAAAAAATTATTTTCTAATGAACTTCAAGACAAAGTAGAGCATTTGCGGCAGAAGCTTTTGGAGGGTTCAGATGTTAAAAAAGTCAAAAACGCTTTGATGAGTTGCAACATCTGTACAGACGAGCAATTAATTAATTTGGTGAAGCGCTATAACTTTGATAGCTTTGGCATTACTTTCACACCCGATAATTACTACTCATGGATGAAACTAACAAATGGAAAAGGCACTATCAACGATGTGCGATACTTAGTCCATGAAATTGCAGAGGTTGAGGAATTCAGGCACATTCAGCAACAAACTGGTTTTGACTATATGGGAACCAGTTGGGACAAAATGACACGCAAACAAAAACAGCAATGGCAAACAGACTTTCAAAAGTATTATGAACAAGCCCACAGCAAGGCATTGGAAGCTGAGTATAACTTTATTGCTGACCAAGTATCCGTTGCAACTAATGGCAAAATTCCTATTTCACGAATTGTAGCAGCAGCAATAGACCCAAGCAGAGACGAGGCACGTTTATATATGTTGGTAGACGGAGTATCTCTGAAAGAACATCCAAACTTTAGTGATTGGCAACTACGCAGTAAAGAAATTGCCGAACTTAATCGGAACCTGCGCATGCGGTTGGGATTTACCATAAATCCAACACTTGCTGAGTTGGTAAGAGCGGTCAAACAAATAAAACTAAATTCTCTTTAAAAAACTATTTTACACAGTATCTCTGCTACACGCCACAGAGAGGAAAATTATGTTAAACGATAACGAATTTCAAGAATTAGTGGAGGATTTGTCAAGTACAGACGTATCCATACGTGTTGCTACATTAAAAACTTTATGTCAAGATCCTGCACAAGATGAACGAGTGTTACCGCACTTAGAGGCTTTGTTGAATGACACAACACTATGTGTTGTCATGCTACCATATCGCTTCGGGGAAATTCGTTGGTTAGCTGCCAAGGCTTTGGTTGCAGAACGTGCGGCGCTTGGGCTGAGTGTGCCAGTGCGCCTACTTGCTGTTGTCCAACCGCTTAATACAGAAGAGTTTGCATCGTTGGCATCGGCAGCTGGTGTAAAAAGTCGGGGTGGTGTCGATGGTGTACTGGAAGCCCTGACAACTTTGCGCGAAATGGGGCGATTGCCATTATCTGATTTAGAATTTGTACCAAATATAAAAAATAAGCAGGACGAAAAAAATGCTAATTTAGCATTTTCTAACAGTGCTAAATCTGAAGAAATTACTCAAGAAGCACAATCATCTAACATTTCCACGTCCTCTACAAATTCTGAATCTAACATTGATTTTTCCTCCGACCCCAGAGTTGTTTGGGCAGTGGTCGAAGGGGAACGTTTAACTTATGGACATTTGTTCAACCCCACCTTTGCTACAGAAACCTCGATTATCGAACCTCTGCCCCATCAGCGAATTGCCGTTTACGAATATTTATTAAAACAACCCCGCCTGCGTTTTATGCTAGCTGATGATGCGGGGGCTGGTAAAACAATTATGACGGGGCTGTATATCAGGGAACTATTGAGCCGTCGGTTGGTTAACAGAGTCCTTATTGTTCCTCCTGCTGGGTTAGTTGGCAACTGGGAACGCGAGATGAAAGCACTGTTTAGTTTGCCATTTCGTGTTGTCAGTGGTGGTGAAGCAAGATCTAGTAATCCTTTTATGGGTAATGATAGTGACCTACTAATTATTAGTATTGATACACTAACAGGAGAGCGAATGTTTTCGCGCCTGTCAGAACCAGAAATTGTTCCCTACGACCTAGTAATTTTTGACGAAGCGCATAAGTTGTCTGCAGACCGCGAAGCTGACTATTCTATTCGCAGAAGCAAGCGATATCAACTTGCAGAAGCTTTAACACGAATCGAGACGGATGACGATCGCTCTTCACTGTCGTGGCATTGCCGTCATCTCCTGTTGCTGACTGCGACCCCCCATATGGGTAAGGACTTTCCTTACTACTGCTTATGGCGGTTGCTGGAACCAGAGGTACTTTCGACAATTGATGCCTTTAATGCTTACCCTGCGGATGCACGACGAAGACATTTCATCCGTCGCACCAAGGAAGAGATGGTCTATTACGATGAAAAACCAATTTACCCGATGCGGATTTCTGACACTTTGAGCTACGAACTAATGCAGGGGGAAATCAGCGAACAAACACTTTATGACGAAACGACTCACTATATTCAATCGTATTACAACCGTGCCAAAATTTTGAATCGTTCGGCAGCGCGACTGGCGATGAGTGTGTTTCAGCGACGCTTGGCTTCTTCGACTTATGCGCTGATCCAGTCTTTCAAGCGACGACGAGATAAACTCGATGCGTTGATTGCAAACATTGAGTCTGGTCGCATATTGATTGAAGATTTACGCAGTCGCCAGCAACGTTTAGATCAGGATGTGCGGGATATTTTGGATGAAAAAACCGCCGATGAAGAAGATATATCAGATGGACAAGAAGAAAGTGAAGTAGCCCAAGAGGTTGCGTTGGGAGGGGTTGTATCTGTATCGCTTTCTGAGTTAAAAGCAGAAAAAAATCAAGTGGAATACCTTCTTGATTTAGCTACCCAAGTTGATGAAGCCGGTCAGGAATCGAAATTTGAGAAGCTGCGGGAATTTTTAACTAATTCAGAGTATAAAGGACAAAAGATTAAAGGTGAAAAAATTATCATCTTTACAGAGCATCGTGACACCCTAACTTTTTTAGTTGATCGACTGGAAGGAATGGGCTTCACAGGACAGGTAGCAACACTGCACGGTGGAATGCCATATAGCGATCGCGACGAACAGGTGGAATTTTTCCGCAAGCCAGCTAGCGTTGGGGGAGCAAATTACTTAGTTGCAACGGATGCTGCAGGTGAGGGAATTAACTTGCAGTTTTGCTGGTTAATGATTAATTATGATATTCCTTGGAACCCAGCGCGGTTAGAGCAACGTATGGGGCGGATTCACCGTTTTGGGCAAAAACATGACCCAGTAATTATCATTAACTTAGTAGCAGGAAAAACACGGGAAGGTCGAGTACTTAAAACCCTTTTAGATAAACTTGAGCGAATTCGTAAGGAACTTGGTTCAGATAAAGTATTTGATGTGGTAGGTCGTGTTTTTGAAGGTGTTTCCATTAAACAGTACATGGAACAAGCCGTTACTGAGGAGGAAGCAGTAAAAGTTGCACAACAAATTGAGCAAAGCCTAACCAAAGAAAAAGTAGAAGCACTGCAACAGCAAGAGGAAAGTTTATTTGGTCAAGGTAGAGACGTGCGATCGCAACTTCCTCAACTTAACATTCAACGCCAGCACGAAGAACTCCGTCGCCTGTTACCCGGTTATGTCCGGCGTTTTGTGGAAAAAGCTGCGCCACTGGTGGGGATTAGTATTGAGGGAGACATAGATGGTTATTTTAGCTTCCGGGCAAACCAACCAGGAGCACTAGACTGGTTATTGCCAGTTCTCGAAGCTTACCCAACTGAACAACGCGATCGCCTCACGGTTTACAAACCGGAAAATAAAAAAGATGCAATTTTTCTCCATCCAGGGGAACCTGTATTTGAGCGCTTCCGTTCGTACATCTGCGGCAAATTTGCTCAAGCAGCGTTAAAAGGTGGCGTGTTTATTGATACTAATGCCCAACAACCTTATATATTTCATTTACTATTAATTTCTGTGGTCAGAAAAGCTGACCCCACGCAACGACAATTAGCACGGCAAGAAATACTCGAATCCAGGCTAATTGGGTTAAATTATTTTGCAGATGGTCGCATTGCCCAAGCTTCCCCAGAGTATCTAACCCTGTTAAAAGAAGGTGCGGGAATACCACCACAAGCGAGTTCCTTAGTTGCAACGGCGCAAGAATCTTGCCAACTTGCAAAAGCTTATGCTTTAGAATCAGTAGCACAAAAGCTAGTTATAGAAAGGCTTAAAGCACTTGAAGAGACTTTACCAGAACGGATTAACTTTTTAAAGCGTGGTTACGACTATCAAGAGTCGGAGTTGCTGCTAAGGCGAGGAAAACTCAGGGATAAAGCTAACGCAGGCGAAGCCCGTGCTAAAGGGGAAATGACCAAAATCAAGAACCGCCAACGGCAGTTAGAGAGTTTGAAGGAACAAGCGATCGCTACCCTGCACCGAGAACCACAATTAATTGTACCCGGAGATGTCACCTGTATAGCTCACGCTTTAGTAGTACCATCTACCGATCCCGAAGATAAAAAGCGTCAGGATAAAGAAATTGAAGCCATTGCCATGCGGACAGTCAAGAGTGACGAAGAATCTCAGGGTGCTATAGTAAAGGATGTTTCCACACCCCAATTAGCGCGAGATGCTGGTTTAACAGATTACCCTGGTTTTGATTTACTTTCTAGGTATCCTGACGGCAAACAGCGATCGATAGAAGTTAAAGGACGTGCTGGAATTGGCAATGTGGAGTTAACCGAGAACGAGTGGGTGGCGGCTTGTAACTTACGGGAACGTTACTGGCTGTACGTGGTGTTTAACTGTGCGACTCCCCACCCCCGGTTGCTAAGAATACAAGACCCGTTTGGCAAATTGATTGTAAAAACTAAGACCAGTGTGGTGATTGATGCACAAGAGATTTTCCAAGCGGCAGAGAATTAATTAGGAGTGAAAATGCCATACACTGTTTGGGGAGCATTTGATAAATTTCGGAAAGACACAGTTGATTTAGATCCAGATATTACTAAGAGAGCAAGAGCTAGTCGCGATTACTTATTTGACCAACTTAAAATACTTGCTAGAGAAAATCTGGGATTTCCGAGATTAACTGGTGACTACCTTTCTTTCGGTTCATTTCCTAGGAAAGCCAAAGTTCAACCACTTGATGATATAGATGTTTTGATTATTCTAAAAGGTAATGGGACAAGAGAAATTCAATCACCCCGTTCATATTTTACTTATTGGTTAGAAGTTACTGATAAATTTTCTCCGTTATCTATATTTACTAACGAATACGGGTATGTAAATTCAACCAAAGTACTGAATAGTATCAAAAGCCATTTATCATTAGTCACTAACTATAGGCAAGCTGGAATTAAAAAGACCATGCAAGCAGTGACACTTAATCTTAAATCTTATCCTTGGGTGTTTGATATTGTCCCAGCTATTCCTGTTGTGGATATCTATGGTAATATAACTCACTACTTAATACCTGATGGTCTTGGTAACTGGATTCGGACTGACCCAAGAATTGATGCCAAAAATATAACTGACGTTAGTGTAAAACATCCTAATAAGTTTTTACCAACAATTCGGCTATTGAAATATTGGAATTTCAGAACGCACAAGCCGCGTTTATCTTCTTATTATTTTGAAACATTAGTTATTAAAACTTTTCAGTATTCTTCACAAATTACTGATTTTCCTCAGGCAATAAAATACTTCTTCGATAGTTGTCCCTATTATCTCAGAACATCATGCCCAGATCCGAAAGGTTTAGGAGCAAACTTAGATGCTGGAGTTGACTCAAATACAAAACAAAAAGTTTTACAAGCAATGTCTGATGCTGCAACGTGGGCAGGATATGCTTTGATGTATGAGGCACAATTAAAAAATAGTGATGCTATCTCTTGGTGGCAGCGAGTTTTTGCTTTCCAGTTTCCTACCTATGGCTAATCAAGCAAACAGTTCCAGATATGATCCACGTACACTTTGCCAAGCTTACTTTGAGTTGGCTAAAAGGTGGATTATAGCTGCTATTTTATCCAAAATCCTTATTTTCTTATTTGGTATATTAACTATATTTTTGCCAATTATTCCAGGGTACGCTCCTTTTGTCATAACCGTATTTTCTATAGCTTCAGATTTATTTGCATGGCGTTCAGACATGATTAAAGGAACCGCTGACACACTCCTTAGAAAGCTTGATCAGTGGGACTCTTTTGGATGGGCAATTTCAAGAGCAGAAATGTCTGATCTTCTCATGCGAAGCCCCACTAACCTTTACAAACTAGCTCCTACTGAAATTGTTGGTGAGGAATATTTTGCTAGTAAAGAAGGAATAGGTGCAAAAAGAGCTATGGAGAATATACAAGAATCAGCATGGTGGAGTAAACATTTGTCAGAAAGGATGGGGCAATACTGCTTTGCTGTCACCTGTATCCTCATAGCAATTTTATTTGGTGTGCTGCTTCTAAGTATCCAAACTGTTGGAATATCCGCAAAAATTGGCTGGACAGAAACTTCGTCTGCCCGATTTTGTTTTGAAAGACCGCGATTTTATGGAGTCTTTCTTTAAAGCACAGGGTTTGAAAGGCGCTTCGTTGAAAAAGCAATTAGAAAAACTGGGACTGGATAAAGATGAAAATTGGATTCCCGGTTTAAATATTGAAGCTGCTACATTAGAAGCTGATTTAGCATGGCATGTCCGTGCGTGGGGTTGGTGGGTACTTCAGCAAGCACGGAAAGATTTGGCTAAGTTTTATCCCACTTACGCTGATTTTGAACCCCTCAAGGAGTCAGATAAAAAGTGGGAAAAACGCGAAATTAAGCGCGTACCTATATTAGAAGATGGAAATTTAGATTTAAAAACCCTTAATCAAGAATTTAGTGAAGAATATCTCAAAGATTCTTTTAAACCGCGCTGGGTTCCTAAACCAACAGTAGCTTATTTATGGGCGCGTACTGTTAAATGTAAAAGCTGTCGTGCAACGATTCCACTATTAAAAACTCGTTGGCTTTGTAAGAAAGATAAAAAGCGAATTGTGCTGGCGATGGAACCAAATGCCGATAAAAGTAGTGTGGTTTTTGGTGTGGAAACAGATGTGCCAGTAGTTGGGGGAAATGTAGCACAAAAGAAGGTGCATGATAAGAAAATTGGTGCGGGGACGATGTCGAAATCTGGTGCAAGCTGTGTTTGCTGTCCTTCGATTATGACGATGGAGGATATTCGTTTAGAGGGGAAAGCTGACCGACTCGGTGCGGTGATGACTGCTGTAGTTGTTGATGGGCAACATGGTAAAGAATATCGGTTGCCAGCAGCAGAAGAAATTCAAATGGCTGCTGAGGCAGAAAAGGAATTAGAAAGAGTGTTTACTGAAATTCCTTTTGGTTTACCAGAGGAGCAAACTCCTGGACCAGCTGGTTCAAAACAAAACTCTTCATCACTAAGAATCTATGGACTATTTCAATGGAAGGATTTATTTACTTACCGCCAGCTTGTAGCTATAAGTCAGTTTATTAAGTATACCCGTGATGCTCGCCAGACTTTGCAACAAGAAATTTACTCGTTTGATTGGATTGAGTCTGTCGAAGCATATTTAGCTATTATGATTGACCGATTAGCTAACCAATGCAGTAGTGTTTCACGTTGGCATTTGGGTGGCGAAAAGATTGAAGGAACATTTGCCCGTTTTGCTTTGCCAATTTTGTGGGACTTTGCGGAAGTTAATCCCTTGGGAGAAACTACGGGTGGCTACCCAAGTGCTTTCGAGTGGGTGAGGCTGGTAACAGAACATCTTTGCACCGCAGCTAAAAATAGTCCCAGTCCTCAAATTATCCGTCAAAGCGCTACTAATTTTCAGGCTAATAATATCGATTTAGTTCTTACAGATCCTCCATATTATGATGCAATTTCATATTCAGATTTAATGGATTTTTTCTATGTCTGGCTACGTCGAACACTCAAAGGATTGTCTGATGAAATAGATTTATCTTTTAGTGAACAATTAGCACCTAAATGGGACAACAAAGCGAATGATGGTGAGCTAATTGATAATCCTAGTCGCTTTGATAATAATAAACAAAAGTCTAAGGCAGTCTATGAAGAAGGAATGTTTCGTGTCTTTCAAGCGGCAGAGAATTTGCTCGTTGATTTGCTAAAAATCCCCCAACAACAGGGACTTTCGACGCTGATTTTACTCGATGAAGTGCTGATATACGCCCACGGAAAGGTCGGACTTGACGAAAAATGGCGGACTAAGCTGACTAATTTCTTCCAATACCTTACCCAAGCCGTAACCAAAGTAGACCGCTGTGCGATTGTAGCATCGTTATTGGCTTCAGACCCCAGTAAAAACGATACCTTTGGTCGGGAATTAACCCAAGATATCGCCGCAATTTTCCAACGCCAACAGGAAGAACGAGTGCAACCTGTGGGTAAAGATGATGTCGCGGAAGTTTTAAGGAGACGGTTATTTACACCAGATTCTATCCGTGACCGTAATCAATTCTCCCCCCAAGTAGTCGCCGCCCTTAAAGGTATTGCTAACTTGGACGAACAAACAAATAAAGAAAAAATTTTAGCAGAACAGCGATTTATTCAAAGTTATCCTTTTCACCCGGATTTAACTGAAATATTTTATACTAAATGGACGCAACTCAATGGATTCCAACGTACTCGTGGTGTATTAAGAACATTTACACTTGCTTCGCGAGATGCAGAAAAATGGGATAAATCCCCTCTAATTGGGGCAAATGTCTTTATCGGCGACCCCAATAAAGCCTCACTATCAGAAGCCGCACGAGAACTAACAAACATCGCAACTACAGAAGAATACGAAGGCAAACGTCAAGATTGGAACAACATTATTGAGGGAGAATTAGCCAAAGCGCGACAAATTAAATTAGAAACTGTTGGTATTAAACATCGCGAAATTGAGCAAGCAGTATTTGCCACATTCTTACATTCCCAACCCATTGGTCAAAAAGCACTAACACGAGACTTAATGTTGCTATTAGGACACACTAACCCCGACAAAATTGAATTAGAAAAAGCACTGCGACGGTGGGTAGAAGTGTCCTGGTTTTTAGATGAAGAAACACTGCAAGATACAGACCCCACATCCGGACAAAAAGGACTACCGAAATCTTGGCGTTTGGGGTCAAAACCAAACCTCAAACAAATGCACGATGATGCCTGCAAAAATCGCATTTCAGATGATGTGGTCGAAACCAAACTACTAGATGAAATTCGCAGGCTTAAAAGTTTGATTGCAGGTGCTTCGGCTGCTGGCGCAAAAGTCCATAACTTGCCAAGATACCCAAAAGACATCGAAGATGACGGAGAGTTCCACTATGCCGTACTCGACCCCCAAGCCGCCTCCACTTCTGGCAATCCCAGCGCTTATGCTGCTAAGTTTATCAACGAAACCAATCTAAACAGTCCCCGCGCTAAAAATCGTAACGCAATCGTTTTAGCGGTTGCTGAACGCTATGGTTTAGACGCTGCCCGTTCTAGTATCCGAGATTACCTCGGTTGGGAAGAAGT
Organism: uncultured Stigonema sp.; assembly: GCA_964658145.1. Lineage (GTDB taxonomy): Bacteria > Cyanobacteriota > Cyanobacteriia > Cyanobacteriales > Nostocaceae > Stigonema. The sequence goes on along the minus strand of CAZZYE010000055.1, from coordinate 1,536 downwards.
CAAAGAACTACTTAAAAACCAGGAAGTTGATGGCAGTCGTCAGCAAAGACTGGAATCGTACCTGAATGAATCCAAGAAGAAAATCCCCGAAACAGTCGAGCAGGCTTACTGTATTATTGTCACTGTTGGCACCAAGAACGAAATTCAAGCCTTCAAAATAAACGTCGGCGGCGAACCATTATTTAACTTAATTAAGGCAGAACCCAAATCCCGGATTCAGGAAACTGCGATCGCCGCAGAAGCCCTCATTCCTGGTGGTGCTTATGACTTGTGGCGTGAGGATGAAGAATCTAGGCGCGTGAATGACTTGGTAGGAGCATTTGCCCAACGTCCCAACCTACCCAAAATGCTCAACAGTAAGTCCATTTTGGATACATTACTCAACGGTTGCGCAGAAGGAACATTTGTGCTGCGCGTCATGCGACCTGACCGCACTTTCAGAACTTTTTGGCGATCGCGACCTGATGATAACGCACTCAAAGACTCTAGCTTAGAAGCAGTATTACCAGAATATGCTACCTTAAGCGAGCTTTCTACCACACTGCTATCACCCGGAGAACTTCCACAATTGTGGACGAGCAATAATAGCCTCACACTGCGCCAAATATATGAATATTTCTCCGGTCAAAATGTAGTACAAATTAAGCGCGAAGGCTACGAAGAACCGTTACCCATACCCAGCGTAGAACGTTCTACCATTGATACCGCCGTTGCAGAAGCTGTAAAGCAAGGAAACCTGTGCCTCACCTCTGGGGAAGCCTGCTTCTTTGCTGAGGATATTCCCAATGGGATATTAACTGAAGATGCTCAGTTACAGCCACCCCCAGCATCCCTTTCCATCAACGACGTTCTACCCGAAAACTTACCCGCAGCATGGAGTGATGGGACAACCACAGCTTTAGCTATTGCCCAAGCCCTGATCCAAAAAACAGGACAACCTCTGCCGTGGAAAATTGTGCGCGATGCCATTGAGGGTGCTTTTCGGGCACACCGTTTCCAGTTGGCATCGGATTCTCTGGTTTGGCCCTGCGACTATAGTAAATCTGCTGGAGTCAAATTCCAACTGCCACAGACAACTCAACCAACCCCAGTTACACCACCACCCAGCCAACAACCATCGGTTACACAGCCAAGTGCTTTTGAAAATTTATCATCTACCTACCAAATCAATGTATCAGTAGCACAACCACAAAGTAATACACAAGTTGCTGCGGCTTACTTGAAAACTCATGAACTGCAAGACTTAGCAGAAAAAATAGCCGATATCAAAAACGCGGCGGCGGGAATTGACTTGAAGTTTAAAGTGCAACTTGAACTAGGTGGAGAGTCAGCACCATCGAATGAGGTAATTTCCCGCATTAACGAAATACTTCAGGAAATTTCGGAAAACTTGGAACTGAAAGCACCAAACTTTGCTAGGGAGTAACAAAGCTGGGGGATATTCACAGATCAACTGTAATTTGATTGCTTATATCCCAATACGCTTGCTGTTAAGGCTGATCGGTAGGAATTTTAGGTTGTGTAGAGACGCGAAAT
>CAZZYE010000054.1:0-17141 GCA_964658145.1 uncultured Stigonema sp. | reverse complement strand
ACAATACGGTTCAGTTAGGGCGCTCATGGTAGGAATTTCAGACTTGTAGAGACGCGATCGGTCGCGTCTCTACACAGGTTGACGGTTGGCAAATTCTCTTAACTGAACCGTATTGATATATAGCAATCCGATTTGATTTTTGAAAAAATCTCAGTAGTCTGTGTGTGTTAGACCTCAGTACGGCATCGAAAGCTTAGTAAGGTGCGTTACGGACTTCGTCCTAACACACCCTACGTGTATTTCAGAAATCAAATATGAGTCCTATAGGTTGATTATATGACTAACAAAAGCTTGTAGATTCTGTTTTTGCTTGTTCATTTCTAATTTCTAAGTTCAGTACGTTGCAATAGCTGAACATCACTGCATTGGGAAAATCTCAGTTGTCGAGCCAGGCTAGATATTTCTGTTACTCTATTATTAATCGTGTTTTCTAGCGCTTTCTTATAACCTGCTTCCGCAACAGATTCAATTAAAGTATGATTTTGTAAAAGGTACTCTACTTTCTGTCTCAATTCATCAGGATTAGAAAAATAGACAGCTTCCCTATCTTCTACAAATAGATTCAGTAATTCTCTACTGCGCTCACTTAACATCAGTGTTCCTGTCGCTGGAATCTCAAATGTTCTAATATTGTGCCCCTTTTCATTCTGAGGACGCAGAATATTTAGACCCATTTTGGCAGAACCTAAAACTTCAGGAATTTCTGTATAACTGCACATTCCCTGACACAACCCTTTTAAGGAAGCTTCTTTGCAATGAGTATTCCAGTAATTAGACCCCCAAAGTCCTAAACGATAATGAGAAATCGCCTTCAAATACTGCTCTCTCTTACGGCTAGCATCCCAGTTCCCAATAAACGCTACGTCATAAGCTGGGTTAGTCTGCCTTTTGGGAAAGTGATATTCAACATCGCTACAAAATGGATGAAAAATAGCTTTTTTTACACCATTTTCTGTTAAGCACTCAACTAGTTCTCGGCTCCAGATGAGAGCTGCATCCCACAATGGAAATCCTCGCCGTACCCAGGAATTACTGTGGGTATGATGTGCATCTACAGGATTATCTGTAAAAAAGACCAAGACTAGACCATGTTGCTTAATAGCTTGAATGCTGTCAGGATGAACAAAAAGGGGTGAAATAACCAAAGTCAAATCAGGCTGAAACTGATTTGCAGCTTTAACTAATTTCTGATTTGCTGACCTTGCTAACACTTGCCATCCAAGTCGCCAAGCTATTCTATCCCGTAATGAACCAGAAAATAAACTGGGTGCAGCTTCTTTCCAAGTGAAATGTTGAACCTGACAGCCAAACGCAGAAAATCCTCGCCCGTAAACTTCTTCGGTATACCCTAATTCTCGGGCAGATCCAACAATCAAAACTTTTTTCATTTAAGCCACTCTCACCTTCAAGTCATTTAAGGCTTGTTTTAGTCCTTGCAAATCTTCCTGATAACTCCACTTTTGAATCTGTTGAAAGCTAAGATATCCTGCTAAATCGTGGTGAGCGATCGCCCAACGCATTCCCTCTGCTAAAGTCGCAATATCTCCTACAGGAAAAGTCCATCCATTTTGCCCCTCTTTCACCAAGTCAGGCACACAGCCTACCTGATTACTTACAACTACTGCTTTTCCTGCATTCATCACTTCATTAATTGCCAATCCCCAAGGTTCAAAACCAGACGGTAAAACAAATACGTCACACAAATCATAGATTGCAGGCATTTCTGACTGATTCCTAAAACCCAGAAAGCGAATAGACTGCCAGTTTGTTTCCTTGGCTTGAGCTTCAAGAGTCGGGCGCAAAACTCCATCTCCCACAAATAACAGGTAAGGTTCTGGTTCTTGTACACCATTAGGTGAGAGCAACCGATAAGCTGACAGTAAATCCTGAGGATGCTTGACGTCAATGAGTTTGGCAGCATAGAGAATGATGGGTCTACCAGGATCTAAATTGAGCGATCGCCGCAATTCCTCACGATGAGGACGGGCTAGCATTGCTAGTTTTTGGAAATATTCATTATCAACAGCATAGGGTACACAAAACAGGCGCTCATCTTCAATCCCATAGCTGTGGTAAAACTGACGGTTAAGAGTCCCGATGTACAGAAACCCAGTAATCTTCTGAAACAGCCAGTCAAGAAAAACTCTTTTCACCCTTTTTTTCATGGGGTGGCTTGCTTTACTAAAGCCGTTGGATTCTCCTCGGATCAAAACTGGAATGCCGAATTGATTTGCTGCTAGTACTGCTTGTATGCTGGAAAGCCAAGACCATCCATGCACCCAAACTGCATCAAATTTGTCTTGCTTTAACTGTCTGGAAATATCTTTGGCGATCGCTTGTTGTAAGCGACTTTGCCATTGCTGACTACCCCAACAGTCTAAAAACTGATAATCATAACCTTCTGTCAAAGGCATATCCCACTCAATTACTCGTCCAAAACCCTGATCTTTATAAGCCTTTAAAGAAAAATCACTGTAGAAAAAAACTTTCAGGTCAATTTCTGGATCTGCGGCGATAAGTCGCAACAAAGGAGCCTGATACTGAATGGGATGAGATACAAAGTAAGCTAAACGTAGCATCAGTAGTGTTTGAATTTAAAAATATTTACTGTGATCTTCCAAAAATGGGGATGTTGCAGATATTGCTTCCTCATCAGTCACAGAGACTGACAAATAAGACGTACTATTTATGACCTAAGATTAATGAGTTCTAAAATTTCAAATACTCGAGTGTCCCAGAACCAATTTTTACCTAACATTTCTCTAGCTTTCATGGCACCTTGAAAATAATAGTAGCGATTTTCCCATAACTCTTGCCAGATTAAATTAAAATTTTCATTACTACTTGTATAGTCAATTGGTATGACTAAATCAGAACCAAATATCTTGTTAAACTCAGAATCTTTGGGAGCTTGACCAAGAATAACTGTGCCACTTGCAGCAGCTTCAAACCATCTACAAGTAATTGGACTAAATGTCAGGACTCTTTGGGGATTAGTTAATTCTACAGGCCAGGAGAAGGTAAAAAAACTGTGGGCAAGATGCCATGCATATTGACTGTAGTTTTCGCGTGGATCAAGCTGCGATTGTAGAGAAGTGGTAGTTGTGTATTCATAATACTTGTCAGTTTGCAAACAATATTCTTTAATACTGTTATGAACATTTTCTAGCCGGCGACCATAGGCAGTAAAACTAATTAATTTTTCGGACTTGGCAACTGGTTTAAATCTGTCAAGTTTCACACCTTGAGCTACAGCATGCCACTTTCTTTGCGTGTGTGACTCTAAAAAAGAAAGCGCTCCATGAAAGGAAGTGATGGCAAGATCCCATTTTGCCGACTGTAAAACCCGACGAATGGAAGGTAGTTGATGCTCAAAAGTATCAAATATGTAAAGGACTTTAATCCCTACATTTCGATCCCAGTTTTTGAATAAATCGAGAGGGAAGTCTTCCGGACCCATCAGTATCACCCAAAGTACGTCAGCTTTTAAGTCACACTCAACTTTTGGAATAAAGTTCCGAAAGGGAGCATATCGAGTTCCATGTGCAGTGCGATCCTCAATAAACTTTGGTAATTTTCGTCTTGGCATCACTACTTTATGTCCACCTGTGATGCGAACTATCTCATCTTCAAAATCTCTCAGCATTCCATATGCAAAACCGTTAAGAATTGGGTCAGTAAGTACAATATGTTTTAAGTTCATCATCCTTATTGCTGAGGGTTGAAAAGAGAGCATCCATGAGAAGTAATACCGTTCAGTTAAGGCGTTGATCCCCCCAACCCCCCTTTTCAAGGGGGGCTTGTTCCCCCCTTGAAAAGGGGGGCTAGGGGGGATCTTGAGGGAGTGGATACTACTAACTGAACTGTATTGGGTTAACTACAATCGTTGCTGCCAACTGTTGTAGATTTCCTCGAAAATATCATCTAACGATCTGGTAAGACTCCACTCGGGATAATGACTCTGCATTTTGCTCAAGTCACTGATGTAGCAAATGTGATCTCCCTCTCGGTTTTTATCGACATATTCATACTCCATTTTCTTACCGCTGAGGGCTGTAATCCGGTCAAAAGCTTCGATAATTGAGCAACTGTTTTGCCTACTACCACCTAAGTTGTACACCTCAGCGCAACGAGGATTTCCCCAAAAGGCGTGAATGAACCTAGCTACATCTAAGGAATGGATGTTATCTCTTACCTGCTTACCCTTGTATCCATAAATTCGGTAAAGTTTACCTTCCAGATTGCACTTAATGAGATAACTGAGAAATCCATGTAATTCAACACCACAATGATTTGGTCCTGTGAGACAGCCACCACGCAGACAACAGGTTTTCATCCCAAAGTAGCGCCCATACTCCTGTACTGTGACATCAGCTGCCACTTTAGAAACTCCAAAAAGACTATGCTTACTTTGATCAATGGGAAAATCTTCAGAAATACCATTGTAGTAATCTGGTGAATCATAGTCCCACCGGGTTTCTACCTCCTTTAAAGGGATAGTATTGGGTCGATCACCATAGACTTTATTGGTACTCATGTGAATAAACACTGCTTCGGGAACGTGTTGGCGAACAGCTTCTAGAAGGTTGAGAGTACCAACAGCGTTAACATCAAAATCATCAAATGGTCGATATGCTGCTAAGTCGTGGCTGGGTTGAGCAGCAGTGTGAACTACCATGTTCGGACGCAGGGTTTCTAGACAGTGGAGAATCCCTAGGCGATCGCGAATATCAAGTTCAACATGCTGAAAGTTCTGGTGTGTCTCTAAAAGACGTTTTTGGTTCCACCGGGTATCACCAGCAGGTCCAAAGAAGTCGGCTCGTTGATTGTTGTCAATACCGTAAACTTGCCATCCTTCTTTACAGAAATAGTCAACAACTTCTGAACCAATTAGACCAGAAGAACCTGTAACAAGTAATTTATTCATCTTGAATTTAATGCTGTTGCGGGTGATAGCAAATTTAGTTGCTAATTGCTAATCGTAGTGTAGGGTGGGCACTGCCCACCAGAACCTAGATGTGGTGGGCAGTGCCCACCCTACATATATTTCAAAAATCCAATATGATTCCTATAGCGAATTTAGTTGCTAATTGCTAATAGTAGTCAGGCAATTAGCAGTCATGAATGCCAATTACCAATCTCTTTTACAGCTAACCTCATACCTTTTTGTTTCGCCTCATAAAAACGACATCTTCTCGCACCGTATCGAACACGTAAATATAGCAAATATATCTTCGATGATTTCCAAGTTGGCTGAGGTGGCAGTTTGCCTCGGAGATACTCCAGGATAATTCCTGAGTTAGATAATCCTTCACACAGACGCAGGAGATAATCTTCTTCCAGACGGCTAGGGGGTATCAAGTGAGTCACCTTTAGAGATGTAAACTGTCCTGTGCCCAAGCCTATATCGCAGGCTGTATAGGCTAAGTCTGAGTCTCCACAGGAACTCAGTATTTGACCTTTGCGATCCAGATCTGCCCGCCTAGGATCGTTATGAACCAATTCAGCATACTTCTGTGCAACGATTTTACGAACACAAAGCCCAGCCCCGCAAGGAGTTGTCTCATGTTGATGTATTAAATTAGACCACTGGTTTCGTTCAAATTCTCGACAAGCTAGAGAGTATAGGTAATTTTTTAGGTCTGGCTTTATCCATTCTGGAGGTTCCTCTTCTAATTCAGGTATGACTTGCCCACCCCAAGCACCAATCATTGACAAATCTTTGCTGATTGTCAAAGTAACTTCTAAATAATCGGGGTCTAAAACGTTGTCATCATCAACGAAAACTAAGGTTTCAGCTACTGCCTCTTTAATGCCTCGTAACCTTGCAGGAGTTAAACCTAACTGTTCTTCTCGAATATGACGAGAATTGGGATGCCAGCTTAAGTCAATTTCTTCAGAAAGAAATTGATCGCTGGCATTATCAATGAGTAAATATTCCCAGACTTCTGTTGACAAAGTTTGTTTATGTAATGCTTGTAATACCCTTTCAATATAATGACGGCGTGGATTGTGAGTGCAGGTAATAACGCTAACTACTGGTTTCATCGCATACTTGTAAAAGGTTTTTTCCCAAGAAAATTAGGTATATTCTAAAAAATCAAGCACGGTCTTTAGTAATTAAAAACTTTAATACCATGTACAAAATGTAGCTTCTAATTATACAAATTCAATAACTGTAAAAGTATAAGACCTAATTTTTTATAGCATTAAAATATTTTTTTTTGCATATTTGAACCAGATTATCTATGATTTTTATATAAAACAATTTAGTGCTTAACTTTAATACAGAATGAATAACCTTCAATGATGATGAGCAAAGTAAAGCTTCTTTTATTAAGCTCATAGCAGGGATCGTATCACCTTTAAAGGTAAATTCACTGGCATAACCGAGGGCATAAAATGCATAATTTTCAAGTGCAGTTTTTGAAAGCCTATCAGCGTCCTCCTTAGGTAAGTAGTTCTTAATAATGCCAATGACCTTGCGTATGTTTTGAATTTCTTTACCAGTGCGTATATGAAGTCCAGTATTAGAATTTAAGTGCCTACGATATAGTGCTAGCGGCTCAACTTCGTACCAAACGGAATATTTTGCCGCAATTCGTATCCACATTTCCCAGTCCTCGCAGGAGGATAAACGACTGTCAAACATTCCCAGATGTTCGTATAAATGGCGTCGCACTATAATCGAGGGTGTTTGGATGCGCTGTCGAACAGCAATTTTCTCCAAGAAATTATTTAGAACACCACTTTCCGACTGCTCTAAAGGAGAAATCTCTTGCCAATGTCCTTGCTCATCCATGTTAATGTGGCGGCTGAAAGCAGCACCAATCTCAGGTTTCTCCTCAAAGGCTCTTTGAAGCTTACGATAAAAGCCATCTCGTACACAATCATCGCCGTGCAGCAGATGAATCAACTTTCCTCGAGAACGTTCTAAACAAGTCTGAAAATTCTTGATATGACCTACATTCTGTGGCTGTTGATAAAAAGCAACTCGACCCCGTCCCAATTCTTCAACAACAGCTGCTGGATCATCTTGAGTAGAGCGATCGTCAATTACCTCAATTTGCATAACATCAGGTCCAGGGTCTTGTGCTAATACGCTAGCTAGGGTTTCCCGTAGATATTTCGCACAATTGTAGGTAGGAATCATTACAGACAATAATGGACGTGGTGTTCCATCTGGAACTGGAGGAATTTTAACTTGATAAAGTGTATTCTCATTCATCACATTCAGCCCACTTAAGTTTCTACCTGAAATTCTGACAATTTAAATATCAAAGTATTTACTGATTTGCTGTAAAGTTCATATCCTTGATTACACAATAATTGATAAATATTCGACGTTTTAGCTGTGTTTATAGAACTCAGTTCTAAATCTTCTACTAATACTATATTTGGTCTATATCTAGACCAGTCATTTGATACTAAAACTTGATAATCTAGACCCTCTACATCAATATTAAGGAAATCTATTGTTTGTTTTTCTGGCAGGTATTTATCTAAAATCTCCGCTAGTGTATATGTTTGTATTTTCATTTGATTTATCAGTTTTGCTTCCCAATCTCCCAATTTCCATCCATCTCTTTCAAAAGAAAGATCTTGGGAGAAACCATTGAGATTAGGTGTATTAAATGCATAGTAATTTAGTACTTCTTTCGTATTAGAAATTGCTATTTCTAAATTGATGTCATTTGGTCTAATTTTATTAAAAACTTCCATACTACCAGGCATTGGATCAATATTTATACCTCTCCAACCCAACTGATAGAAAAAATAAGTGTTTGAAAGATATTGTGGATGAAAAGCACCAACATCAATGTAAAAGCCATCTTTTTTTGCACCAAATATACGGCTAAGTATCATATCTTCTCCCTCTTGAGAAAAGCAAAACTTGTGATACGTCGGTTGTTCTTCTAAGAGTAAAGAGGTATAGAAACTAACTATTGCCTTTTTACAGCGTCTACCAGCTTTTTTCAAAGTTTGAAACATATAATTCTCCTTAGACTGATTTTAGCTCCCAATCTCCCCTAATCAAGATAGGACCAAGATCCTGAGGGCGAATATTTCCTTCCCTATAGAAGGAACCCTCTTGCACATCAACAAAACCTACGTATCCTTGTGGCCAATCAACTTCTATACCATTAATCAAGATGACTCTTGCACCTACAAAATACCTACCTGATGAGAAAGGAAAATCTTTTATTCTACACTTAAATATTCCTTTAGAAGGTAATGTTGAAAAAATTTGACCAACATAGTCACTATAAAAAATAGTAAGCGGATCTCCATAATAGTTATGTATAGATAATCCTATACTAAGGTCACTAATTTCTTTATTAGTCATCAACTCATAGTAAAAATTAAGGATAATTTCTTCGCCAGAACAGACTGTTATTAAATTTAACCCTGCAAAATTCTCTACAGAAAATCCAGTCAGCTTGAGATCTCCAGTGCCAGAATGTTTTATATCTAAAAGCTTTGTTATGGCCCCATTTTGCTCAAAACTTCCAGAAAAGTAATCTAAATAATAGTCTATTGCTGACTCAACATTTCCATCATACTGAACCTTTCCTGACTGGAGTAAGATTGCTCTTGAACATAATTTTTTAATTGCTGCCATTTGATGGCTGACAAATAAAACTGTTCTTCCCTCCTTACCCACATCTTCCATTTTGGCTAAACATTTTCTTTGGAACTTAGCATCCCCTACTGCAAGTACCTCATCAATAATCAAAATTTCTGGCTCTAAGTGAGCTGCCACAGCAAAAGCAAGGCGTACATACATTCCAGAAGAGTATCGCTTTACCGACGTATCTAAAAACTTCTCCACCTCTGCAAATGCAACAATCTCATCAAACTTGCTTTGAATCTCTACCTTACTCATTCCCATAATTGAACCATTCAGGAAAATGTTTTCCCGTCCAGTTAATTCTGGGTGAAAGCCTGTTCCCACTTCTAATAGACTTGCAACTCTTCCTTTAATTACAATTTTACCTTTTGTTGGCTCTGTAATCCGGCTCAAAATTTTCAATAATGTTGATTTTCCCGCACCATTGCGTCCAATAATACCTATTCTGTCTCCTTGCTTAATTTCACATGAAATATCCTTTAATGCCCAAAACTCTTCGCGGACTGAGTTGACATTTTGTTTTTCTGAAGCTCTGATAAGTTTTCGACCCAGTGACTTTGCTTGCTCAGCAATTACATCCCGTAAAGCCTTGTATTTACGACCTTCCTCTTGATGCCTTAATATATACTTTTTGCCTATATTTTCGACCTTAATTATAATATCAGACATACTCATAAGTTTTTTTACTAAAATAAGTAGCAATCCTATTTGAATTGTGAAAATTAAAACTGCAAGAAACCCGGTTTCTTCAACAATACCTTGTCCTAAGGGACAGGCTTCGCCAACGCCAATTTCTGTTTAGCCCCACAGGCTATAAGCCTGGGGCTACACGTAGAAAGCCCACCTCCGTGGGCTGGAATCCTTACAGGCTGCGAAGGCAGCCTTTGTTCGTATAGCCCCACTCTTCTAGAGTGAGGGCAATAGGAGCGAAGGTATTGTTCAAGAAACCGGGTTTCTCGGCTTTCACGAATCATTTAGGATCGCTATATAAGACGAACTAGATAGGATTAAGCTACACCCACACGGATTGCTCACCTTTAGGAAGGTACAAACGTAATCTTATCGACAGCAAATTGTCGCACCAAACTCAAATTTCCGGACTGCAAATCTACAGTAAACAGAGAATTAGTTCCTTGGTATTGGGGATCGGCAAGCGCAAATAGTTGACCAGATGGCGAGAAAGCTAAGCTGAAGACATCATTTCCCAAACCCTCGCCATTAAAGCGCAAAGGAAACAGTGTAATAATCTTGCCTCTGCCAGTAACTGTCGCTTTGTTGACCAGATCTAGCTGCACTAAAACAACTGATCCCTGTCCGCCAAGACCTGTAGCGTAAATTGTACCATCTGGGGATTGGGCAAGATTACTCAAACGATCCCTATCGTTCGGTTGCGGCAGCCCTAATTGAGCACCATTCGTCAAGACGCCTGTTTTGGTGTCAATCACACCCAAATCAAAAGGTGGAGTGCCGCCATTGAGACTAAAAATAGTCAGGAGGGTGTTGTCTTTGGTAAACAGCAGACTTTCAATGATACTGTTATTTTGGAATCCCGATGCTTTGAGACTTCTGTTCAACACCGAAGACTTACTGTTAGTAAATGTGAGATGATTGACATCACCTTGACGAGAACTCGTTACAGTAGCAGAAATGAGTGTGCCATCGGATTGGGCAGTCAAACCCTTGACCCGCTCCCCAAGATCGGTAAATATAGCTTTGGTTGCAGTTTGAAGGAGAGTACTGACGTTCTCAACCGGATTAGCAGGCAGCTGATTGCTCGACTCTGCGCCAGTTGATAAATCTAAAGATTTCAGCACTATTGCAGGGGTCGTATTTTCTACATCGGTTACTTGCGATGTAGCTAGCGTTGTTCTATTGGTGGCGGCATTAGTGGAGGCAAGGCTGATCCCATAGATTGGCTGTGCCTGCTGTGCCTGGGTCTTACCTGCTAAGCTGGCGATCGCAGTTGTGGTGGCAGTAGCGATGACTATTTGACCAAATCGGCGGCGTTTTATTCTCAGATTCATAACTAAAACTTCAGATTTTATAGCGTTAAAACACGAGTAGGGGCGAACGGCCGTTAGCCCCTACCTCAAGATTGCAATCTTATTGCAATCGTCCATTCCATTCGTGACGAGTTCAGGTCAAATCACATTTGTCAATCAGTCATGTTCCTCACAAAGGTGGGAAAAATGCAGCGCCATCTTAACTTGTCACGAATGGATGTTGCTGTACTACTGCTCGTACAAAACTATCCTTCTACCTGTCTGAATTATGACACTTTCCGCCCAACCGGCGTTATATATGTCTTAAGGCAGCTTGATTTGGGGATCAGGAGTTTGCGGTCTGGCTCCCATATCTGCAAATATGTTGACAGCAAATTGCTTAGCGCGAATATCTTCGCGTGGTGTACTAACGCCATCGCTGTCCAGTCCCCACATAAACTGGAAAGAGCCGACCGCAAAGACCTTAGCACCGCTTGCTGCGGTGTAGCGAACTGCATTTGATATGTTTCCATTATTAGGGTCAGATGGAAGATATGGGTCTATGTCTGCTTGAACAGGAACAACCGGTGATTGCGCCAGAACAACCAACCCGCTAGGGGTAGAGCCAAGATTGTTAACCACCGCATCCCATTCAAAGCCAACTAACTGAGACAGTGTATCATTGTTGTTGAGATTGGTATTGGCGTAGTAAGGGTCTGTAGCGTTGGTGACTACAAAGTTAGCCCCGCCGTAGTAGTCACTGTTATCAGCTGTATACATGACTCCTAACAAAGTGTTTTCGGCACGGTTGTTCTGTGGGCTGCGGAACTCATTAGTTGCCGCCGCCGAATTATTTGCCGCAGTCGGATCTGTTGCCCAAGCAGTCTTGTAGCATACTATAATACTGTTGGCTAGCCCATTTGTAGTTGAGTTCTCAAAGCGTGTTCGCCAGTAACATGAGTTGGCACAGAAAAATGCTAAGTTCGTTGCTGGTTTACTATCGCGAGCCTGCTCCACGTTGGTGCGTTCTTCTAATGACCAGTACTCGTTATGACCTGCTACCAGAAAGACTTTGTGCTGCTTCAGTAACTGTGGGTTAGAGTAGATATCAACGTTAGCAACATAGGAAACATCATAGCTCTGGGATTCCAGCCACCGTGCCATGTTGTACTCCCAAGTCAGTATCTTATTGGCTTCAATTGTCCGAGTACTTGTTTGTGAAAATGGTCGCGCAGAAGAAACTTTGAATGCCCTTTGACCGCCATCACTATTCCACGGATACAAGCTGTAGTTACCAGAGTTGTTATAAGCATGAAAGTTACTAAAGCCGCTCTCGAATAAGATATCGGAGGTGCTTTTATCATTGCGCACAACAAACCATAGCTGTGTCTGTTTGCCACTAGCCCCATCAGTCAAATTGGCAATATACAGACCACTGGTCCAGTTAGTACCCACTGATAAAGTAGTAGAAATTGACCAGTTAGCCTCGACGAGATGGGTCGCAGAGTCTGTGATTGTCAAGGGGTTCTGAGGGCTGCCATTGAGTGAACCCTGGGTGAATATTAATCGCCCCCCTGTACCGTTGTAGTAACCTAAGCGATATACGTCGATGCTGTACGTTCCTGACTGTGCTAAGGAAACGTAGATTGGCAAAGTCCCACCCTGATTGACACTAGTTGCCCCGGCATAGCCTACAATCTCAGGCGCATTCTGGGTAACTGGATTAGTGATTTTCCAGTTTGTCGTTCCAGCGTTTTGGTTTTCCGAATAAATGGCATTGGGATTTGCTGGACGAGTTTTAGCACTGAAGGTGACGCTACTGCTCCCAGATGTTGCACTCACTGATGCTCCGCTAGATCCCGACCCGAGAGTCAGCACAGTGCTAGCTTGACCATTGGAATTGGTTACCGCACTACTAGGCGACACCGAACCGGAAGCACTACCACTAGTGACTGTAAAGGTAACTGTAACTCCTGACACAGGATTGTTAGCAGCGTTATTAACTTGCACAACTAACTGGTTGGGTAAAGCAGTCCCTGCTGTACCGCTTTGATTATCACCACTCACCTTAATCAGGGTATTACCAGGAGCGAATACGATGTCACGGAAATAGTTGCTGTTTTGGTAAGATTGAGTCGGGAAAGCATTTGGAGTGGTATTATAGACTCCATTGTTCCCGTCAGCAATGGAACTGAGATCTCCATTGACAATGGAGCTTGCCAATCCACTACTAGTGAAAGGGTAGTAGCCATTGGTATTGACGGAGACTACGTAGGTCGTGTTAGCTTGAATCGCCAACGGGCTGCTCAGAGTCTGCTGCTGCCAACCTGAGGCAGTTTCGTTGGCGAAAGTCACTGTTGCTAGGACGTTACCTGTTGCTGACCAGATTTTCCCCACATGGGTTCCTGTCTCACTAGACGATTTAAAATGGCGAATCGCGGTAATCTGACCACTGCTAGCACTTTTGAACTTCATCCCCAGTTCATAAGGGACACCATCGTTGGCATTTGGGAGACTAGGTGTCTGATTTGTAAAGAGGGTTTCGTTAGTCTGAGCTTGAGCTATTAGTACTCCGCTCTCGGGAATTTGCTCATTCATGTTTGTCACAATAATTTAATTTGTTAAATTGTTTTCGATTTTTGATTCTTATCTGAACTCACGGGCGTAAATCCGAATCACTCCCTCGTCCTCAGGAACAACGCTAATCAATTTATGTTCTTGGGTAATCCAACGGTCAACTATTGGATTAAATTCAGCGTAGTTTCTATAGCCCACCTCCCGAAAAGGCATATCCAAATATACTATCAGTTCAGGCGGTTTCTTTTTCATACTAGAAACGAAATCCTGCTGAGCTTTTTCATCAGGAAGAGCTATTGGTTGAAAGGTTATTATTCGGCTCGGCGAGTAAGTACCTGTCATGAACGTTAGAATGGAGCCTTCTGGTAAGACTAGAACTGATTTAGCCTTAGAGGTATTGATAACATTAATAGTCTGGTTGAAAGCTCGCGCCATCTTAGCATTGGCGGTGTATAAAGTTCCATAAGAGGATTGGATCGCGTAGCGATACTGTGCTAATTCGCTTAGTTTTTGACCGCTGAAGATCAGCATGCAAACAAGTAAGGAATTCCATATGATCCGATTAGCTTGTGTCAAATTATAAAGCACTATGAAGAATAAGAGTGCTACTGGCGGGGCATATAATCCATAGAAATTTATGTATAATAACCAACGGACATTCAGTAACAACGAGAAAACCAGTAATGTCCATAAAAGGGGAGCATCTTTGTTTCTAATCAACTGTCTAAGGTTGAGAGCAAACCATCCTACTGATACTGGTATAAACCAAGACAGATTTTCAATTGGCGATGTGTTCCAGTGAAAAATCCTACTTAGCAAGCTAAAACCAATGCGTACCAGGACAACACTTGCTACAATCTCGAATAAGCTCTTTAACCATTTGGAACTGCGAAACCATCGAAACTTTGAGAACCATTGAGCGGCTATCACTGATGCTAAAACTACCAAAGAACCAAACAAGAAATCTTTGAAAGTATGCCACCAAATATGAAGAGTTTTAGCAGGCGAAACCTGAAAGAAAGTGTTTCGATTCAAAACGGCTAGCCGATGAATCGGGAACAGCGATAAGTGTATTGTCTCCCAAGAAACTTGTTGGGCAAGTAGAGCAAACGGTAGGAACACGCATATAAGAGCAACTAGGAGTACAATTATGCTGTGTTCCACTCTGCTCCGTAAGTTTTGAGGAAAGTACAAGTTAGTACCGACTAACACACTTCCCAAAGCAGCTACTCCGTACTCCTGTTTGGCAAGCCCAGCGAGTCCACAGGCGATCGCCGCAGCAACCAGCCATTTTAGTCTACCTGTACACCCATAGCAGTCGAGGGTAGTAATAGCCAGTAAGCAGAGTACCATAGCGTAGACTGCTCCAGAACTATAGGGTAGGATGAAATTAAACAGCCCTGGACCTAAGGCACAGTAGATCAACATATATACGGTGCACAAAGTAGCCCAAGGGGCATTCATCAGCCGCTTTGCCAAGCGATAAAACAGTAACGTAGCTGCCAACGTTAAACTCAGATCGACCGTGTAAAAAACTTCTAAGTGATGGTCAAAAAGTAACAGAGCTAGTGCATTGGCATAATAGGCGAGTGGACCATAGAAAGTTTCTACATCCCGATAGAGTAATTGTCCTGCTAAGATACGCGTAGGGATCTCCGCCTCACGCCCGATATCCCAAAAGAGATATTGAGCCTTACCCCAATTAGCCCAAGCAAACAGGGTATAACAGGCAAGTACAGCAACTAACCAGTAGTCAACCTGTAAAGAACCCTTATGCAGAAACTTTTTATCTAAAGGCACGCTAGAGTTAGTAGGATCAACCATAACCTCAAGAATAAATTCATAGTAGTCGCCATTATGCCAACCCCTTGATTACAACACCTTTGGGATTTAAACCCAGATGAATTAAGGGCGGGCGTCAATCCCAACCTACAACAGATGTATTTAATGCATTTGAAAGCTATATACTTTATTAGCAATTTGGGTAGCAGCATCACCTTTTCCATACAAAATAGGCCATTCAGATGGTTGAGTGAAGTTAGCAATTGATTCACTTAAATTTTCAGGCTCTACAAGTTTATTCCATCCCAAATCTACAGTCTCTTTCCATTCAGTTTCCTTTCGGAGAGTGAAGCAAGGGCGTCCTAAAATATAGGCTTCTTTTTGTATTCCTCCGGAGTCTGTAATTACAGATCGGCAAGAGCTTTCTAGCAATAGCATATCAAGGTAACTTACTGGTGAAATCGCCACAATTGAGTCAGTCGCAAG
The DNA here is from genome assembly GCA_964658145.1 of uncultured Stigonema sp. Lineage (GTDB taxonomy): Bacteria > Cyanobacteriota > Cyanobacteriia > Cyanobacteriales > Nostocaceae > Stigonema. The sequence continues at coordinate 1,682 of CAZZYE010000054.1, read as the reverse complement.
ATAGTGGCTTAGATCCATCTTATGAATTTGAGCTTTTGTCCGAGGATGGATGGGAAAAACAACTGGAAGATCTAATTTTGTGAAACTGTTTAGTATAGAACTTAGACGGGAGCTATCATCTGTATTGCTGGGTCGGTGGATAGTTGCAAGGTAAAACTTATTGGGAGCAAGTTGATATCTTGCTAGAATATCAGAGGTTTGCTTTGCTTGAGTCTGAAATTTCAAGATGGCATCCATCATCACATCTCCAACTAAGTGGATGCCTTGAGAAATCCCCTCCTTTTGAAGACACTCAACGGCTAAAGGTGTTGGTGCGAAGAGAAGTTGTGAAAGATGGTCAGTTACAATTCGATTAACTTCTTCAGGCATTTGCCGATTAAAGCTTCGCAGTCCTGCTTCTATATGAGCCAGTGGAATGTGCATCTTTGCTGCCACTAAAGCTCCTGCCAATGTGGAGTTAGTATCTCCATAAACGCAGATACAGTCAGGTGTATTTTGAAGTAAAACTTCCTCTATCTTCTCCATCATTCTACCTGTCATTGCCCCATGATTCAGGCTATGAATATTCAAGTGATAATGGGGCTGAGGCAATTCTAAATCCCGATAAAAGATATCGGACATTAATGAGTCGAAGTGCTGTCCTGTATGAATAATAATTTCATCAATTTCTGCATTTTTAAAAGTATGACTCACTACAGATGCTTTAATAAATTGCGGTCTAGCACCCAATATACTAACGACTTTCATAAGTTATTTTGGGTATATTTATCTTTTAGTATCTCTGCCTTGTTCTGTTTAAGAAAGCGCCGAATAATGAGTAGATAAATATATTTTAAGTGACTCCGAATCACTCTGACTACACGCAGCTTGGACGAACCATACACCCGGTTAGTCAATTGAGTTGGATACTCCACAACTTTATATCCAAGCAACATTGCTTCTGCTACAATCTCTACCAGACCGAGGAATCCTGGATACGTAATTGGCACCGTTTCCAGCACTTCCCGACGGTAAGCTCGGAACATACTTGTATATGTATACAGCTTTTGTGGCAATACTAATCCATAAATCTGTGACAACCCTTTACTGAGAAATAGACGCCAAGCTGGAACATTGCCCACACTACCTTTTGGATGATATGGAGATGCTGTGACAATATCGACATCTCCATGCATTAAGTCTAAAAGAGCAAATAGGTACTTAGGATCGTAGGTGCAGTCGCTATCTATAGTGCAGATAACATTGCCCATCGAGTGTGCTAAACCAGTTCCTATTGCTGCCGAAAGACCGAGGTTTTTTTGATGACTGACTATCTGGGCTTGTTGCGCAAAATTTTGGTGTAACTTCAAATACGTGTCGTCAGTGCTACCATCGTCAACGCAAATCAGTTCGACTGACCTAACTAAGCTGATCTTTTCTATGACTGGAAGCAGTTTTTTCTTTAAGGATTCGATCCCTTCAGACTCATTAAAGCACGGAACTATAATACTTACTGATTGCCGATTCTTAGTTTGATCAATCTCTAAAGCTGTACGCATATTTTTACTCCTAAATAAGATAGTATAGATACCCTCGCCAGCCAACTTATCCAGCACACCATTGAAGGCGTATGAATTCGTCAACGTGTTGTACGACTGTATTGTTATTCAGGGTATTATTGACAAACTGTGAGGTGTTGAGAA
>CAZZYE010000053.1:0-17360 GCA_964658145.1 uncultured Stigonema sp. | reverse complement strand
CTAGGTATTTATATCAGTATGCGAGCATTGAAAGTTGATCCAAAGTACGTCTTGATTCGTAATATGGCTGTCGCCTTTGCAGTCTTTAAAGGAACAAGCTTCCGCAGTGCAGATTTAAGCGATGCTAATTTTACAGGAGCTACCCTCAAAAGTACAGATTTTAGAGAAGCTGTTCTGACTCGTACAAGCTTCCATAAAACCAAGAAACTAGACCGCCTTCGCCCTGGTTCAAGCTATCTACAAATTGCAGAAGTACGTCAGGTACTTGCTACTGGACTTGGACAGGATAAGAACTTTGGCCGTCTTGACCTACGTGGGGTCAACTTTAGAGGTGTTAACTTAGTAGACACCAGCTTTATCAGCGCAGACTTAAGCTCAGCCAACCTACAAGATGCAGATTTAAGCAGAGCCAAGCTGGTACAAGCACAGTTAGACGGAACCGACTTTACAGGTGCTACTCTCACCGGAGCCATCATAGAAGATTGGAACATCACCAGCAATACTAAATTTAATAGGGTACGGTGTGAGTGTGTTTATATGCGACTACCCACTAAAGAAAACCCTAACCCTCTTCGTAAACCAGACAATGAGAAAGAAGTATTTGCAGATGGGGAGTTTGGAGATTTTATCAAGCCTATTGTCGATACTCTTGACCTTTACCATAGCCAAGGTGTTGACCCTCGTGCGATCGCAGTCGCATTCAAAGAATTAGCTGAAAACAATCCAAACGCAGAACTTGAAATTGTAGCCATAGAGAGACGGGGTGAGGATAAAATATTGCTTCGTGCTAAAACCACTTCAACAGCTAACAAATCTGAACTGAGCAAAGAGTATTTTATAAAGTATAATCAACTTAAAGAAATAGCGGAACAAGAATTTAAGAAATTAATTGAAGAAAAACAAAATTTGATTAATCTATTAACGAATATGATAACGGGAGTCTTGCAACGTCCTAGCAATTATACCGAAAATCGCACCATAAATACTGGTGGTAATTATAACGAGGGTATTCAAGGTAATTATATTGAAGGTGATTATTCAGAAAATTAGTAAGTATGAAAAAGATTTTAATTTTATCAGCTAATCCTAAAAATACCAACCAACTTCGTCTAGATGAAGAAGTCCGAGAAATTCAACTGGCTTTAGAACGTTCTAGAAATAGAGAAGAATTTCAACTTATTACCAAATGGGCAGTGAGGATTAATGACTTACGTCGTGCAATGCTTGATGAGGAACCACAAATTGTGCATTTTTCAGGACATGGAGCAGGAACTGAGGGCTTAGTGTTGGAGAATAATTCGTCGTGGCGATCGCTACAAGAGCAACAACGAGATCTTCTCCCTGTGCCTGAGACGACAGTAGGTGTAGCTATGGCGAATGAATCTGGACAAATGCAACTGGTCAGCACGGAATCACTCACAGCCCTATTTGAGTTATTTAAAGACAAAGTTGAGTGTGTGTTGCTCAACGCCTGTTACTCTGAGGTTCAAGCAGAAGCTATTTACCAACATATTGACTGCGTTATTGGGATGAACCGTGCCATTCCGGATAATACTGCCATTAAGTTCTCAGTAGGGTTTTATGATGCTATTGGTGCTGGGAGAACTTATGTAGATGCTTTTAAATTCGGTTGTAACAATATTAACCTGAATAATATTCCTGATGATTTGATTCCTGCTATTAAAAGTCGAAATCCTTCTAAGTCTTTATTCCCACCTCGTTCAAAGGAGAAAAAAGCAAGTATGAGTGGCGATAGACGTACCATAAACATGGGTAGTGGTAATTACAACGAGCGTATTCAAGGTAACTACGTGCAAGGTAATTACTATGCTGGTGGTGAGAAACAAAGTCTTGTTGATGCTGCTGCTGAAATTCAGAAGTTACTGGAACAGTTAGATAAGTCTTATCCTAGCAATACTACTACTGGGAAAATGGCGATCGCCACTGAGGCTATTGAGTACATTGATAGTAACCATATTTTAGCACAACGGGTACTCAGTGCATTGAAGTTAGCATATCATGACTATGACTTATCCATCTCCCCTGCTGAGATCTATTTTCAGTCAACCCAAGGAAGTATCTTGAGAGCGATGTCTGCGACAAGCCGCTTTGTGAAGAATATGATAATTATGAAACGAAACTCCTTCTTAATGGAGCGATCTACTTACAACATTTGACAAATAACCAAATTTACAATCATCTTATTGAAGTTAATCATGTGGACTTATGGCAAACAATCAATCATGATTCAGAGTTACTAGACTTAGTTAGAACACCTTTATTACTTAGCATTACTATTTTAGCGTTTCAAGAGATATCTATTGACATTTTGCTGCAACTCATTTCCACAAAAGACCGTATTCAGTATTTGCTAAATGCCTATGTGTTACTAATGCTAAAACGGGAGATTAAAAATAATACATACTCTAAAAACAAGCTTCCTAATAATGAACAAACACAATTATGGCCTATTTGGTTAGCTCAACAGTTACAAAAAGAGTTTAAGACAGAATTTTTAATTGAAAAATTACAACCATCTGGGGGAGTATTTGATTTTTCAGAATATGTTTTGTTTTATCGATTGATTTCTGGATTAATCTTCCAGGTTATTTTTTTCTTTCCACAAACTGCTTACCCTTTAATTCGGGACCGGGACGGAAGTCGAGGCAAGCGTCAGCGCTAGAACCTTTAAGATGGGCAACCCCCACATGAGTCCTGTGTGGTTCGCGAGCGTGAGTTCTCGCGTAGACGCTCTTTAGGCTTGCCGTAAGGCATCGCCCATTCGACAGTTTCACACTTACTTGAGGGCGATCGCTCTATGTTAAGGTTGCGCGTACCCACGACCCCCCGGGCGATTTGGAGTTTAAGCGATGCAATCGTGGCGATCGCCATTCAATTTCCCGAGTCAAGGAAAAGTGGATAAAGAGGGCAATGGGGTCAAAAAAAGAGTAAAGTCAGTTTTAATAGTTCAGGAAAAGGTGACGGCTGCCAGATAGGTGGGGAGAATTGGGTCATGCAGACATTATCATCAGGATATATCTTGGCACTGGATTTGGGTACAACAGGCAACCGTGCCTTTGTGTTTAACTTTGAAGGCAAGATTGTTGGGCAGGCGTATAAAGAACTGACGCAATACTATCCTCAACCAGGATGGTTGGAACATGACCCTCAAGAAATCTGGCTTGACACCTGCTGGGTAATGCAAACCGCGATTGGGAATGCTCAAGTTAGACCAGATGAAATTGCCGCGATTGGATTAACTGTACAGCGAGAAACTTGTCTGTTATGGGATAAGACAACCGGGGAACCGCTGCACAATGCGATTGTCTGGCAAGACCGTCGCACTGCTCCCTTATGCAATCAACTACGAGAGCGAGGCTATTCTCAGGAAATATACGATCGCACTGGGCTGGTCATCGATGCTTACTTTTCAGCTACAAAGCTCAGGTGGTTGCTTGACAATTTGGCAGATGTTGACCTGAAAAACGTTCTTGCAGGCACAATTGATACTTGGGTACTGTGGAACCTGACTGGTGGAAAAGTTCATGCCACTGACCATAGTAACGCCAGCCGCACAATGTTGATGAACCATTATACCTGTGAGTGGGATGAAACACTACTGGACTTATTCAAAATTCCCGCTCACATCTTACCGACTATTAAGCCCAGTTTAGGAACATTTGGAGTCACCGATACTAACTTATTGGGGATTGAAATTCCGATCGCTGCCATCTTAGGCGACCAGCAAGCAGCTCTATTTGGTCACGGTTGCTCGCGCCCTGGATTGATGAAATGTACCTACGGCACTGGTAGCTTTTTAGTAGCTCACACAGGATCTGAAATTGTGCGCTCCCAACATCAACTTTTGAGTACTATAGCGTGGACTAAAACCAACCAAAACGGGACTTTAAATGTAGGCTATGCCCTTGAAGGTAGCATATTTACCAGTGGGGCCTGCGTTCAATGGTTACGTGACGGTATAAAGTTAATTGAACAAAGTAGCGAAACTGAGTCAATGGCAAATCAGGTTGCAGACAATGGCGGAGTTTACTTTGTACCAGCATTTAGCGGACTGGGCGCACCACATTGGGATATGAGTGCCAGGGGAGCTTTTTTCGGAATTACCGGTGTTGTGCAGCGAGAGCATTTGGTACGAGCTGTACTGGAGGCGATCGCTTACCAAGTCAAAGAAGTCGTGCAGGCAATTGATGCCAATTGCAATACTTTGATTCAGAAATTAGCCGTGGACGGTGGTGCTTGTGAGAACAACTTCTTGATGCAGTTCCAAGCAGATGTGTTGGGGATTAAGGTGGAGCGTCCCATCATGTACGAGATGACCGTACAGGGTATTGCATTTGCAGCTGGTCTTAGTGCGGGATTTTGGGATAGCTTAGAAGCACTAGTGCGCCAACGGCAGATTGACCGGGTTTTTGAGCCTGGTGTAGGGATAAATAGTGCATTGGCAAACTTCACTATTTGGAAGAATGCTGTGGAACGTGTAAAACATTGGGTGGAGTAGTTTTTGAAGCTTATAAATAGATGTGGAGCACGTTTCCTTGCAGCTGTGCGCTTTGGTACTCAAGGTAAAAGCCGAGCCTGCTCCAACTTCTGCTTCACTGCGTACCAATAACGCATTGACGCAGGACTGCAACGAGCCAAAAAGCGGGAACAATTCGACCTAAAACAACGGTGGGCTGTGCGTGTCCAAGATGTTTACCAAGCGCTGCTCGATTTCAAACCGCAATTCGTTCATTTTAGCGGTCACGGTTCTCTTGATGATGGTTTGGTTTTAGAAGATGAAACCGGAAACGTGCAGCTGGTAAATACCGTCACGGCTCTAGAAGACTGGCAGAAAACCAAGGATATTTAAGTGCGAACGTAAAGGTTGATGGTAGTGCGATCGCATAAAGTCAGCGTCATGCAATTCAATTGTGTGGGGTGTGTGGTTCGCACAGTAAGTTCCCGCGATCGCACTCAGAAAGGAAGACTTGCGATCTGGCGTACCACTGGAACTCGACTAGAATTTATGGGGTGGAGACGAAGGAACTCAGATAGGCGGTACTTTCAAAGATCGCTCATCAACTGATGCAGTGCATACCAAAACTCCTGTCAAAACAATCCTGATTCTAGCAGCGAGTCCAACAACTACCTCTCGGCTGCGATTAGACGAAGAAGTCCGAGAGATTTACTCCGGACTGCAACGAGCCAAAAAGCGGGAACAGTTCGACTTAAAACAACGCTGTTGCGTACATGTCCAAGATGTTTACCAAGCGCTACTTGACTTCAAACCGCAAGGCGAATTATCTACCCCCGTGAACGGTTACAATTAATGTCCAGAAATTAAATTAAGAAAAGCAAGCTTTGGTTTAATATTTCTGCTCCCGGTTGTTTGTAGAAAGTAGTAATTTATGACAGCAACACAACAACAAGAAATCATGGATTTACGGGCATTGAATTTAACACCCAAACAAATAGCTCGAAAACTAGGTATCAAAGTATCACAAGTCAACGCGGCAATTCAAAATCAAGCACAGCAAACCACATTAGATAGATTAGCTTTAGGAGAATTAGACCCCGTATATCAGTGTTTAGCTTCCGAAAATCTTATCCAATTGTTATCGAAAATCCCACCAGAAAACAGCATCAAAAATCAGAAAACAAAAATCATCCCTGTAAAAAAGAATGACGATATTGATCGCGGTTTAGGATTGGTAGTTATTGCAAGGGTTGCTCGATACAATCAAATCACGGTTTGTAGTTACCTTTTAGATATATGGTGCTTGGGTGTTAAAGATGCCATGCCACCACGTACAGTAGACAGAATAAAGTTTAAAGAAGTTGCACAAGCACTATTCAATCTATTTCCAGGAGTTCCGCAACAGGTTCCCCTTGAAGTTGCCCAAGGGATGATATTTAGTGCTTGCGAATACGCACAAAGCTTAGGATTTCAACCACACAAAGACTTTGAAAAATCACGAGCGCACATCGGAGAATGGGATGGGATAATACGTATTGAATGTGGTCGTGACGGGAAACCATTCTATGTCAATGGTCCCCACGATAACCCCAAAAAAATCATGGAAACATTGAACAAAAGTAGGGGTGAAGGTAATTTTGATTTTATGATTGGTTCAGCCCCCATTGAAGATGATTTTTGGTAAGCATCGGGGCGTGAAAATCAAAGCCCACCCAAGCGTCTAATTTATCGCTTAACCGAACAGGAGCCGCGTTGCGCGTAAGCGTTGCTCACGCCCTGGTATCGCCGATCAGGCGTACTGTATGAGTGCGATCGCCCAAAATGTAGTTCAATCATGCGATCGCCCACTCTTACAGTACCGGAGACGATCACTTTTCGGGGTAGTGCGCTCTGCACAATCGCATGGACAGAAGCGAGCATGCGATTGCTCTTAATCACTGTTCTGGCTAGATCTCACAGCCTGCACCAACTTCTGCTGTAATTGAGTATACCGCTGTTGCTTGTCAGTAGAGCGCAAGGCTAAGGAAATCGCTTTTTTAGAGCCAACAACGATCGCCAACCTCTTAGCCCGAGTTAACCCCGTATAAAATAGATTACGTGTCAACATCATGTAGTGTTGCATGTACAGGGGCAGAATCACCACTGGATACTCTGATCCCTGTGCTTTATGCACTGAAACACTCCACGCCAGAGCAATTTCATTCAAGTCAGCGTAGTCGTAAATAACACTGCGTTCTAGATACTGTACCGTAACTTCTTGCTCTTCCGTGTCAATGTTGGTGATAAATCCCACATCACCATTGAACACTTCGCGCTCGTAGTCGTTGGTTTGTTGGATGATGCGATCGCCTACCCGCAAAGTTATCCCACCTCTTGCGATCTCAACCTTGTCAGCACCAGGAGGATTAATTAACTGTTGTAAGACATTGTTGAGATTGCGTGTACCCATAACCCCCCGTGTCATCGGGCAGAGTACCTGGACATCGGTAGCTGGATTAAACCCAAGCTGGGGAATCAAACCGCCGATCAATTCACAAATCGCCTGCACCCCATGCTCTGGCTGATGTCCACCACCATGCCAAAGGCAATCGGAACTTGGGGCATCAGTCAGGGGTTCCATAGTTGGGTACTGACCGCGATTAATTTGGTGGGCAGCGGTAATAATTGCACTTTGTTGCGCCTGACGAAACACCTGTGTGAGTCGTACAACTGGTATCCTACCAGAGTTAATCAAATCAGCAAGTACGTTACCTGGTCCTACAGATGGCAGCTGATCGATATCACCCACCAACAGTAACTGGGCATCTGACGATAAAGCTTGCACCACTGAATGTGCTAAGAATAAGTCCAGCATACTGGCTTCATCGATGACGATCGCTCTTTGGGGTAAAGGATTATTGCTATCACGCTTGAAACCCATCGTCCTGGGGTCAAATTCCAAGAGGCGATGTATGGTTTTAGCCTCTAATCCTGTCATTTCATATAAGCGCTGGGCAGCACGTCCAGTGGGAGCAGCCAAAGCAATAGATTTCCCCATCGCTTTCCATAATTCCACGATAGTACGCACACAAAATGTTTTTCCAGTGCCAGGACCACCTGTTAAAATCGTGATTCTGGAATAAGCCGCCATTTCTACAGCAAGCTGTTGCTGCTTTGATAGTTCAATGTTGCGACTTTTGGTATAGCGATCGCTCCAGGAACGAACGCGCTCTATATCGGGGTTGGTGGTTTGTATTAAACGTTCAAGCAAACTTTGTGCCAAGTTAAGTTCTGTGTAGAAGAAACTCGGTTTGTAACAAAGCAGTGTTTGATCCGCGCTTTTTTCTCGAATCAACTCCGAAGCCACAGCCATATTTTGAATGATTGATGCGATCGCATCCTCTACTGGTTGATGAGACTCAGTTTTCAACAACTCAGCCACCTGCTTAATGAGTTCTGGCTGGGGTAAGTAACAATGCCCGTCCTCTGCTGCTTCACCCAACACATGGGTCATTCCCGCACGATAGCGGAATTCTGAATCGGGAGGAACACCCAGAGAACGAGCAATCTTGTCAGCTGTGATAAAACCGATACCATAAATGTCTGTGGCTAATTGGTAGGGGTTTTCAGTGACTGTGGCGATCGCACCATCTCCATATTGCTTGTAAATCTTCACCGCGTAGGTAGTTGAAACACCGTGTCCTTGTAAGAACACCATGACTTCTTTGATAGCTTTTTGGGTTTCCCAAGCTTTTTGAATTAGATGAATGCGTTTTTTCGCTATACCTTTGACTTCAGAGAGGCGATCGATTTTGTTTTCGATAACATCGAGTGTTTCCAGCCCAAAGTGAGCGACAATGCGTTTAGCGGTGACCGGACCCACACCTTTAATCAGACCACTGCCTAAGTACTTTTCGATTCCAGTGAGGGTGGCGGGTTTGGTTTCTTGGTACTGGACAACTTGAAACTGGGGACCGTACTGGGAATGTTCGCGCCAAAAACCTAAGAGTTGTAGTGTTTGTCCTGGTTGAATATCAGCAAAGCTCCCAACAATTGTCGTAAGATTAGATTCACGTGAACGTACCAGTCTCGCTACCGTGTACCCCGACTCTTGAGAGTAATAAGTCAGGCGCTCTACGACTCCCGATATTGTTTCATATCGGGGGGTTACGTTGGTTTGTTGTGGTACAGGTGTAGCAGACATTACTTTATGATATTTCAGGGTATGCTATCGCCTAGGATTTCGGAACTCTTTTCAACAAGCATTTTCATAGTAATTATGTACTATTTAGCTAATTGGATCAATATAAACTAATGCCAAAGTTCAAAAACTTTGAAGAAAAATATCCAAATGTATGCCGCTTTGTAGAGGAAATTGGTTGGATTGAAATTGGAGAGAGCGAATATATTAACTCGTTTGTTAGAGCTTACTATGAAGGAGGCACCGTTTACCAAGGTAAGGCAAGTTACCCTAGTATGGAAGCAGCGCTGCAAGACTTAGATGCAAATATTAGAGCATATATGGAAGAAAACGGTATTTAAGCTCGTAACTTGACCAAAAAGGGCGATTTGGAGTTTAAGCGATGCAATTAAAAGGTCAACAAACAGCAACTACTACCAAAATCAAGAAGTGGGTTGAAGCTGCAAAACAACTAAGCACCAACTATACTGGGTTTGCACTACCCATCACCCGACTCACCAGTATCAAAAGTCTATGCAAGGTAGATGCGCAGGCGCGGAGCGACTTGTCGTCAGACATCGCAGCAGAGAAGTTTGCTCTTTATATCTCAAAACTAGTTTTACAGCAAGCATCGGATGCTTCGTGTCCAGATAATACAACTCCTGAAGAATGGGAGATTCACAAGAGTTTAATGACCCATGCCATTGCTCAAATGGAAAGCTTTCTTGAAAGTCCCACTCCTGTTCACACACAATCACTCTGGAGCTTGTTGAAGCAAATAGACCAGTTACAGGGGGACGATTACCGTAACGTTCATTGGACAACGGTGCATTTTGTCAAGAGTGGTTATTTACTGAAATTCCACTATGCAATCTGTTGCTTTGTGAAACCACAGTTCGACTACTATGCCTACAAGTTAGCTAGAGTTTATACAGAATGCTACGCACCAGCCTACGGTACGGGTTTAACTCCCGCATCGGTTCCTATGTTACTAGAAGTTGCTGAATTTTGGTGTCAATACTACTTTGAGGAATCTTTACAAGAGAAATTTCCGGCTCTTATGCAAGAAATTCATAACTGAGCCAAAACACTATCCAACCTCGACTTACTCATGACTTCTCCCCAAAATGAGCGAGAGTGCGATAAGTCGTACTCGACTTGCAGCAAAGCCGATCGCTCGACCTTCAAAAAATCTTCTCAAAAACAACACTTAAATTATCAGGTAAATTCTAGCTGAATCAAGTTATTGAATTTCAGCTTTTAGTGCAGCTTCAAATTGCTCTAGCGTCTCTAGTTTTAAAAGCAGCTTTTGTTTTTCACTATACAATGTTTGTAAGTATTTCTGCTGATAGGTTCCGTTCTTGATCGAATCAAATCTCTCTTGATACAAACGAGCTGATATTGGTGGTCCGCTAAAAGCACTGCTATCTAGTTCATCCAATTCTGCCCATATGAGTTTATCTTCAGCAGTAGCTTGGTCATTTCTTGTTTCTGACATATAATTCCTCTGCTTTAACCTTCAAGACTACGACGGCGTTGTTGCTAAGCGTAGAAATTGAGACGCTGCTTGTTCATTTAACACCATTTTTGCAGGCTTAAATTTTAAGGATTGCTACTTACAACTCCATTAACAAAGCATCCAATCTCGAAGAATTAACGTCTTTCCAAAAAACACTACCTTGGAGTTGAACTTGATAAACATCGGGGCGCACTTCCTTAAAATCTACAATCATCCCAGATTTTTTAGCTTTGTTTAGCTTTTTGATTTCAGGGGGTGTTATCGCCATAACCCGCCGTTGTTCAAACCGTGTGAGTGCATCCCATGCGGAGCGCGAGTATTCACCGTGGAGTTTCAAAACTTTGGAAATTTCTGACCAGTCAGCAGCTGTTTGAAAGGTTTGAATGAGTAACTCGGTGGGATCTAGCGAACTGGATACGTTCTCTTGAGGCGAGAATGCTTGCGCGTAATCCCCTAACTCAACCGTGTCGTCGTCTTTTTCGGGTTCTGGCTCAAAAGTCCAACTATCAACACTATCGCCAACACATTGCTCTACTGACTCTAATTCCTCTACTGAATATTGTTCTGCTGCTAAATCTGGGATAGCGATCGCCATATCCCTATTCTCAGTTAATAAATCTTCATGTTGAACTTCTGGCTCAACGAATGTTGGTACTTCCTTTGGTAGTGCGGCTGCTTCCACGAACTCCAATCGCCCTTGTTGATAATCAAGCCATAACTGCATAGCTTCTCGAACCACTGCCTGTGGTAATAACCCATCATCCATCGCCTGTTGCAGTATCACACCAGTTTGCTCGTCCTGTTCGTGAATGGGTGGTATTTGGCAGTAGCGCCCCCCGTTCTTAGTCCGTCGCCAAATACTAAGTTCAAGACTGCTTGGTTGTTGGATGGTGCGATGTGCTGCGATGAGTTCCCGAACTGCAGCCTGAGTAATTTCTGGTAAGTCCAGCAGTTCATCGATTACTGGCTGGTATTTCTTGGGGTTATTTGCTAACCGGAAGATAGTTGCTGGTTCTACATCTGCCAAGTCCTGAGGCGAGAAGTTCTCAAATGCCGTCGCCACCTTAAGATACCTTTTCTCCTCTCCTTTCCAACCGAGGTCATTGAGCAGTTGTTTGTACTCAGTTTTGGAGCGAGATTTCTCCGACGCTAAGAATTCGGCATAATGCAGGATGTCTTGAGTGGCAGCCTCCAGAGTAGGATAGCTCCGAAGTGGTGCTACTGCCGAAGCTTGTTGTGTAACGTACTGTTCTAGCTCGGCTTGAGCGATCGCTTGTTCGTCCAAGTCTTTGCAAACGCTTTGTAGTTGTGTCATCATAGTAAAATTCGCTCCTTACTTGGGAGTTATATCTAGAAGGCGATCGCATAATTCTTGGCGGAATGTGGGCGATCGCCTTTTGTTTTGTCTAGATTTAATATACTGCTAACAACAGCTATAATCAAGAAACGACAGTAAGAATTTTTGCGGAGTTAAAGAAGTCAGTAATGTTTGTTTCCAACGCAGCACAAAGTATCTTGATGACCTCCACTGAGACGGTTAGTGTGTCGCTTTTTAGGCGTTTGGTAAATAAATGAGGCTGTTCTAATTGCTGAATGTATTGATGTGCAACCTTTAAACCCAGTTCTTCGGTTTTTTCTTCCAATTGACGGCGTGACATTTTACCCCGCATAGCTAGAAGTTTTTGAGCTTGATCTTCAGTCCACTTCAATGTGGCAATATGTTCAACATCTATCATAATCACTTCTTTATTACTGTTAACACTTGCCATGTTAGCATTTTCCATATATTGTTATAACCAGTAATCAGCAGTAATAAGGTAGCTCATGTCATATGACCGCGATCGCACTCCTCCAAATCAACCCCTTAGCTTTGCCGTCACTCCCCTTGGCGAATAAACACACTTTGCCCAATGTCAACTGCGTCTACTTTGTGCTGGAAGGTGACGAGGTGATGTACATTGGCAGGTCTACAGATTTGCGTAACAGATGGAGACAGCATCATCGGTATCAAGACTTAAAACAACTAGCAGATGCCAAAATTGCTTGGTTAGAAATCTCTGATGTTAGCCTTTTGCAAGAAGTAGAAATGGCTCTAATTGCATGGTTTGAACCAGAACTAAACCAGACGAAGAGCAACCAAGCCTGGATAGAAAGACTGAAATGCCGCTTGGCAAATCCACCCGCCAATCTTTATAAACCAGTCCGCAAGCTTTTCTGCCCCCTAGCCGTGTTGATGGCAGAAAAAGACCCGCAGTTGTCTCAAAGACAGCTAGCCAGAGAAACAGGACTTGATATCACAACTATCAACCGCTTATTTACAAACAACTTTAGTCGTGTCGATGTTGGCACTGTAGAAGTCCTGTGCAACTACTTTAGTAAGGATGTGGGTGACTTATTTCAGAAATTCTTGACTCTACTATTAGAGAAAGAGTTGCCCAAATTATTTTGGAGTTACTAGGAGACTTATGAAAGATATAATGTTAAAGCAAGAGAGCTTTGTACGTGACAATATCTCGATGCGGCTAAAAAACTTAGCTAAGCATCTTGAGCAGATTGGAGCGCAGGCATTGGATGTAACGCAAGGTACTACCACAGCAACCCTCATCCGTGAAAGCATGTATTTTATTGAGTGGACTGCTCCTTATATGGAAATCGACCCTGCCTGCGAACTAGTGGAATTGGGACGGACTTTAGCACACTGGTTATTTAAGTGGGAAACAATCTGGTCTGACACCTCTGCAAGAACTCAAGTTGCGAAAGTCGCTAATTCTTTATCGCAACAGGTTTTGAATATCTCAGGACTGAAGACTGAGTCAATTCGTGCCAATTAGCTAAAACTCATACTCTTTCCACCTTGCAGACAACCCCTACCTACATTGGTAGGGGGTATTTACCAAGGCAGAAATTAAACTTAAATGCACAAATTTAAGTTTTTGCCGATCGCAGTTGTTGTGGGACTCTACCGAAAAGTACAAATATTTTTTGAATATACTTTTGGGGGTTTGAAGCGTGAAAATCCTGGTTTACAGCAAGTACTTTAATTTCAAAAATACGTTGGAGAAACCGAGAATAGAAACATTTGTAGTAGAATTACCATCTATTCCGCACATTGGAGAAACGATTGTGATCGAGAGAATGTCTCCCAAAAATCAGTTTGTAATAATTTTTGAATATATAGTGACAGCAGTACAACTTAATGCAGACTCCTTGGGGGATGATTCACCTTCTTCTCGTGTTCAAGCTTTCTTAAATCAATGTTGGGAAGGTACGTCAAATTTTAATCTGGCAAACTTTTTAGAGAAACAACCTTTGCTTTGATACTGACTTTTGTACCTCATTTCTAGAGCGGTAAGCATGCTAACGGGATGACTTGACATGCACTCAAGCGTGGAAATTCCCGATCTTGAGTGCGATCGCCCATTATCCTGAATCCTTACGTGCAAACAGTAGAAATTCCCCATCAAGAGTCCGATCGCACTGCCTCCTCCGCGCCAGATCATCTCGCTACAACGTATCATCCATCCACCCACACTCCGGGCAGTCCCAATGCACTCGTGCGGTGTAGTCTCGGTTAAAAAAAGCACCGCACTGAGGGCATATGCCAGTGAACATTGGGTGTGTGTCCAGCAATTCTAACTGCTGCTCCCTTGTCCACCGCTGCCGGGGCTGTACAATTAACTCGCCATTGTAGTAGCTAGTACGGCACGGTTGCCATTGCTCCTCATAAGAGTCAGTACTGTAAGGGTTCTCAAACGACTCTGACCCTATTCCCAAAAAATCTTCAAACTGCTTGCGCTCGACATCGGGGTCGGGGCGAAAGTCGAGGCAGGTGTCAGATCCAGGACCACTTGGATGCAAGGCGCAAAGTATGTGGTGGTCATGGGCGCAAAAAAGACAGCTCGCGCATTGTTCTAGTTTTCGCATAACACCAGTTTAATCCGTGGTTTTGGTGGATGCCATCCCTTATGCAATATTTTTGGTATTTTATATGTGTAAACCACTTTTTGGATTATGGTTAACACTTATGGCAGGCAGAAAGAAACTCGACCGCACTAATCTTCATACGCCGCTTATTAAGGCGTTGGGAGAAGACAGACAAAGTGTCGGGTGAGTTCTACCTCACAGACTCCGAAACCGTCCTAGACGATTTGGAAGACGTGGCAGAACATCCCAAAAACGACTTGCAACTTCTTCACGGCTCAAAAGGATGGCTTGCATGTGGTGACTCTCGATCGCTACTCCTTGAACTCCTCCATAATACCTTATAGATCAATAAGATAGGTACTTACTAGCTCTGGCAGTATTAATTAATGGGGACATTCCGAAAGTTTATGTAAAAACTACCGACTCCAGAAATTTGAAATAAAACTGCCTGAGAAACTGAAGTAGGTACATCAGGAAAATTAAAAATGGCTCTATAACTTGCACCCTTCGCCATAGTAACTGACACAGTATTTCGATCAGCTTTCTTCCCAATTTGAACTTTGTCTGCAATATATTCGTTGCCTGAACTGTCTACTAATTTAGTCCACTGAGCTGCATGGAGGCCGAGATTCTGATCCTTATCAGAACTAAGTACAAGCGTGCAACTAACCAAATTCTTAGTACCTCTTACACAAGACTTTAGTTCATATGTCACTCCGTACGCTGTTTGTGAATCTACAGTTGTCTCGATAGCAGGCTGATTGGACTTGGACGGCTTTGGAACAGGCATTCCGCATGCAACATCTCCAGCCGCTGTCCGCACGCAGACTTCTTGAGGAGCCGCCATCGCAGGAAAACTAAATGTGGTTACACCCAACGCGCAAAGAGTCATTAATGCGTTAAATTTTGAGACGCGAGAAGAAAAGAATGATTTCACAGTAGCACTCCTCTAAGTTTCTTGAGACTTGAACTGAACAACAGGCTAACTATTTATTATGCGGAAACTTTCTATTTTCCGGAGTTTTAGCGCGATCGCAGCGCGCCCTTGGGGGTTCCCCCCGTTGTAGCGACTGCGATGCTAGAGCGATCTTCGAGTCCGCGAGCGTCACCCGAAGGGCGATTGGCACAGGCTTGGCGTTATGCGTCTAGGAGCGGATAGTGACGCGCTGACCAGTAAAGGTGAACGTGAAAGGCTCACCTTCACCCACCGGAACATTATCGGATAAGGGACTTTCGGTTAGGTTGAAAGTCCGAATCTCGAATATCCCCTGCACTGTTTGAGTCTTGGTATCAAATGTCGCACGATAATCAGCTCTCGCAGTCGTGACGGACTGTGTACTTTCAGGAGATGGGAAATTGAAATTGAGTGTTGTGGCGGTAATTTCCCCCGGTTTGGTACACTCCCAAACGCCTTGTCCGCTGGTGAAACTGCGATCGCCACAAACAAAATTTCCCCGGTCCCAACTTCCAATGTCTGTCAGAGCGTTCACGCTTCAGCTAAACGTAAATCTCGTCGTAACCAAAGAATATTCATAGTTCTATTGTACTATCTTTGTCCCAACCACTTTACAAGTAGCCAAATTTACCTGTTATCTTGGGCATGACGTTTTTGATAGTAGTTATGAGCAAAGGGTTTGGCAAACAACCGCAAGATGGTGCAACAACAATACTCAGTGCTGGAGAAATGTTCTGCGGTATAGTCCAGCATCCAGTAACCAAGCGCTGGCAGACTTGGATGTCATTTCATGGCAACGATATTAGTTGTCTCACAGCTCACAACAAGCGTGTTGATGCAGACCAGGTGGCACGTCAAATTCTTGATGCGTGGGAGTCAGGCTTGGAAAACCAAGAAGAAGTGTCAGCGTTTATGCGAAGTCTACCCACTGACGATGTACCCGATCCGCTGCCCCAAGATGTTGTGGTGAGGTTGAGTAAGAAGATGAGAGCGAAAGTGAGTGGGGTGGCGATCAAGCGAAGTTCTACCATTAACCCGAATGACTGATAAAGGCATTTCTGCTACTCTAGAAATAGTACTTAATGAGAAAGTGTGCGTGAGCGCCCACTCT
The DNA here is from genome assembly GCA_964658145.1 of uncultured Stigonema sp. GTDB lineage: Bacteria > Cyanobacteriota > Cyanobacteriia > Cyanobacteriales > Nostocaceae > Stigonema. The sequence continues at coordinate 1,215 of CAZZYE010000053.1, read as the reverse complement.
ACTTTGAAATTGTTGATCCTAATAAATACCACGCTCATCGAGTACGGTTTGTAACTCGTTTTTAGTTGCCAACAACTTGGGGACATTCATTCTATGAATCCAAATTCTCAAACTTTTAATCCTCTATTCTGGACGCAACATCAGACAGCTAAATCATCGGTTAATGAGGCTGAACCTTGTGCTGAACAATCTGAATCAGGTGGAGCAAAAAAGCCTCCAAAACCTCCATGCACGGGAGAATATGGGTTTTCTTGGTCAGATGGTTACGATTTTTTAGCTCTTCCTATTGAAGAGTTGCAGCTTTCTGTTAGAGCTTATAATGTGTTGAAGCGTAGTGAAATTAATTCAGTTGGTCAACTGTTGGAATTAGATTCTAAAAGAGTATTACAAATTAAAGGCATTAATGTTCTTTGTTTAGAAGAAATTATCAAAGTCTTGGATAATAGATTTGGCATCAGTTTTAATTAACTTGGTTCATTGTTCAGTACTTTGTTTGTGAGATCGCTACAACTGCCTCCTCTGGCAACCCCTGCTTAAGTAGGGAATAATTTTCCAAATGATTGCCATCGAAGATACTTAAATCGTCTCTTCTTCCTCTCCTAGTTAAGAAAGATTTTACCCAGTTAGTGGAGAGTGAGACGCCAAAGTAAGCAGCGCCTGGAGTCTCCCAGGTTGGATCTACCCCATCACCATTACTGTTCATTAACCAAGCATGAGATAGAGGGAGATTTAGATCTTGTGCTAGAGCGTACCCCTCAATGTAAATTAATTCTTCATTAGTGAAAACTAATTGCTGACAATTGTAATAGCAGCTTTTAGGTCGCCCCAGATATATATCTGAGGAGCGGGGCTTGCCTTTCATTGCCAGTCCACAATCTAAAATGAGTTCCTCATAGCTTTGATATTTCCAGTCAGGGTTTTTGTGAATATTTTTCATTAAACCCGCGTTTTGGTAAAGATATTTTTTCAATTCAACTTCTTTACTCATGTTTCAGATACTTCTTAGCTAGTTCTTTATTAAGGTGAGGATTTTTAGTTTCAATAAATTCAACTAAATTTCCTAATCTTAGCTGCCAATACTTGCTAATAGAATCTATTTCTCTGTTAGCAAAATCTAAATTCATATTATTTTCTTCACGAGATGTGGAAGCAGAGGGAACAATGGCTCTGTTAGTTTTTTTGATTTGTTGAACACAGAGAGCGTATTCAGTCTCT
>CAZZYE010000052.1:11151-17658 GCA_964658145.1 uncultured Stigonema sp. | reverse complement strand
TGAACAATTAGCAATTAGCTATTGACTAATCAACGTTTATTTAATGCGCTTTGACAGCGGCTTTTGCGCCTGCTGCGGGTGGTGGGGGTGCGGTGCCACCAATGAGACGCTGGACTTCATCTGGTTTGGAAGTCTTGGACATCGCCGCTTCAAAGGAAATAGTTCCTGCTTTGTAAAAATCGGCTAAAACCTTCTCTAGAGTTTGCATCCCCAATTTGCCCCCAGTCTGGATAGCTGAGTAAACTTGAGATGTTTTGCCTTCACGGATCAAGTTAGAAATAGCGGGAGTGACAATCATAATTTCTTGCGCCATCACTCGACCATACTCACCTGGTTTGGGATTTTTTTTGGGAACCAAAGTTTGGCTAAACACCGCTACTAAGGAGTTAGACAACTGCACCCGCACTTGGGTTTGTTTTTCATGGGGAAAAACGTCGATGATCCGGTCAACGGTCTGTGCTGCTGAACTGGTGTGCAAAGTCCCAAATACCAAGTGTCCTGTTTCTGCAGCGGAAATAGCTAAGGAAATTGTTTCCAAGTCCCGCATTTCCCCCACTAGGATAATATCTGGGTCTTCCCGCAAAGCTGCTTTCAAGGCATTAGCAAAGCTTTTGGTATCTTCACCTAATTGCCGTTGATGGACCAAGCTTTTAATTGATTCGTAAACAAATTCAATTGGGTCTTCTACCGTTAAAATATGCTCTGCTTTAGTGCGGTTAATCAGGTCGATGATGGCAGCTAGAGTGGTTGTTTTACCACTGCCTGTTGGACCTGTGACCAGAATCAGTCCTCTGGGTTTGTCTGCCATTTCCCGCACAATGTCTGGCAGACCTAATTTATCAAAGTTAGGAATCTTGGAACTTAATGCTCGCAAGCAGGCGGCGTAAGCACCACGGTCTTTATAGACATTGACCCGGAAACGAGCCAATCCCTTGACACCGTAGGAACAATCTAGCTCCCAGTTCTGCTCTAAGGTTTTACGCTGGGAGTTGTTGAGCATACTAAAAATCAGCCTTTGGCACTGATCTGCTGTCAAAGCTTCCTCCCCAATAGGGGTAAGTTTGCCACTGATGCGGAAGTAGGGAGGTAAGTCGGCGGATAAGTGCAGATCCGATCCCCCCATTTCAATCAACTGCTCCATTAAATCTTCAATCATCATTTCCATATTTTTGTTTCCTTTTGTTAATTGTTGATTGCTAATGGCTAATAGCTAATTGCTAATTGCTAATTGCTATTAGCCATTAACAATTAGCAATTAGCTATTGACTAATTTTCAAACCTAGGTGTCATGCAGTAAGGACAATCCAGCCATTCCGGTTGAAGAGTCGCTTGACAAGTCCGGCAGGTAAGACCGCTCTTGCGTTTGGCTTTTAACTCGGCTTCCAAACCTGTATCAGTGAAAGTTACCCGTTCTACTTCTTCTAAGGTGGTGTCGCCTTGACGCACTAAGTCTATGCTGTAAGCCAGCAAGGTTTTCATGCCATCTTCCACTGCTGCTTCCTTAATGCGTTCTGTTGGCGCTTCTTCATTAATCAGGGTTTGTAGACGTTCGGTAATGCGCATGACTTCATAAACACCACAACGTCCCTTGTAACCAATGCCATTACACTGGGAGCAAAGCTGATTTTTAGCTTTGGCTTCTTGAATTTCCTCTAATGTGAGGGTGTTGGCTTTGTAAAAGGTGACTCCTGCTTCTTGAGAAGCTGATAGACCATAGCGAGCTAACTCTTCGTGAGTAGGAGTGTAGGGAATGCGACAGGTGGAACAAACACGCCGCACTAAGCGCTGTGCTAACACGCCGATCAGGGAACTGGAAATCATGAAAGACTCAATGCCCATTTCTCCCAAGCGGGCGATCGCACCAGGGGCATCATTAGTATGCAAGGTAGTTAATACCAAGTGACCAGTTAAGGCTGCCTCAATAGCTGTTTTTGCCGTTTCTTTGTCTCGCGTTTCACCCACCAGAATCACATCCGGATCTTGCCGCAAGAAAGCCCGCAAAGCGGTAGCAAAATCCAGCCCTTTTTCGCGAATCACCTGCACTTGGGTGATCCCAGGTAAGCTATACTCAATCGGGTCTTCTACAGTACTGATATTAATTCCCGGAGAGTTCTTTTCTGCCAATGCCGAATACAGCGATGTTGTTTTACCGGAACCAGTTGGTCCGGTCACCAGAATCAGACCAAAGGGACGGCTTACCATTTCCTGGACAATATGTAAAGTCTCTGGATCGGTAATTAACTTATTCAACCCCAGTTGTGTTGAGGAGTTATCCAAAATCCGCAGCACGACTTTTTCCCCGTAGCGACTAGGCAAGGTATTAACGCGGAAGTCTACCTTGCGTCCCTCAAACAACCTTCTGATGCGTCCGTCTTGAGGTAAACGCCGTTCAGCAATATCTAGGTTGGCAATAATCTTAAAACGAGCTGTCACGGCAGGGATGATTTTTTTGGGCAAGGGGTCAAACGCCTCACGCAACACCCCATCCTTGCGAAAGCGAATGCGTAAGTTTTCTTCCTGCGGTTCGATGTGAATATCAGAAACCTTATCATGCAATGCTTTAGCAAGGATTCTGTTCACCAGATTGATGACTGGGGCATCCTCAGCACCCTTCATCGCCGCACCCAAGTCAGTGTCTCCATCTTCGGGGGCTTCGTCTACATTGAGGTTGAGATTCTCTAGATTTTCTAAATCCTGATTAATGTCTGTGAACTTTTCTTGTTCTTGGTGCTTTTGCCGAACAGCCAGATCATCCAAGTATCGGTTGATTATTTGCTGGTAGTCCTCCTGAGTAATCACCATGCGCTGCAATGCCCAATTCTGGGGACGCAAGATGCGGTTCAGGTCATCCGAAGCCTCTAAATTATCTGGGGCGACCATTGCCACTAAAACGGAGGGTGGGTTTTGGTCTTCATTTTTTGCTAGTGGCACTAAACGATGACGACGACAGATATCCACTGGGATCAGGGTATCAATTAAATGACCGACCGTCGTATTACCAACTTGGCTGACTTCCGGATCAAGGAATTCAACGCCGTAGAGTATTTTGAGTTCAAATAGCTGCTGTTTCTTGTATTGCCTGAGTAACTCTGGTGTTAATTGTTGCCCAGCGATTGATTCTAATACTTCTGTCAGCGGTCTGCCAGACTTGCGGCTTTCAATCAGCGCCTGTCTCATTTGTTCGCTATCGACATAGCCAGATTGCACAAGCTTATTGCCGAAGGGTGAAAACTCTGTTCTTGTCGTTAGAGCAGTACTGCGCCTTTGTGGTGACGAGTAAGTCATATATAAGCAATGAATAGCGGAAACCTCTAATTAGAGTGTTCCCAAGCTCAACGGCAAAATTGACATAAATTGAAATTGGGCATGGGGCATGCTCCATTCCCTTAGAAATTACGGGAAGCCACCCCACTGTAATAGGCAATCCGCACGAATCTAAGCGAGGGAGTGCCTACGCTAACAGGCTCAGCATTTGTCACAATAGAGGACGATGCATTACCATTACTTCCTGGGAAAATGTCGGTAAAAAATCCGCCGCAGTTGCAAACCGCGAACGGCAACAGCACTAGTCAGAACATCGCGCCAAGCGTCCTAGGCAGCGCTTTTTGCCCTCGCATTCAACGTTGCTTTCTTTGGCAAGGAAACGCCGGATCAAATATCTGGGAAGAGTAGACAATGATCGACGAGAATAAACAAATTAACAATCCAAGCCAAGCTACGGGTGAACCAACAGAGGTAAAGCAAGCAATGAAGAGCGACTCTCCAGCCCAAATGAACTCTAACGAATTGGAGCGTGAGGTTAAAGAGCAAGTGGTAGATCAAACAAACGTACCCGGAGATACAGCTACGCTTAATCAAGAAAATGGCGGAGCTGCGACTGAGAACAAGACCGTTGACACCGCAGCCAGAGGAGAAACAACTCCACAAATGGAGTCTTTGAAAGTGCAGCTAGAAGAGCGCAATACTCAATATATGCGGATTGCGGCAGATTTTGAGAATTACCGCAAACGAACTCAAAAAGAGAAAGAAGAATTAGAACAGCAGGTCAAGCGAAACACAATTACTGAATTACTGTCAGTAGTTGATAATTTTGAGCGGGCGAGAGCGCATCTTAAACCCCAAAACGAAGGGGAAATGACTATCCACAAAAGTTACCAAGGTGTTTACAAGCAATTAGTAGATAGCCTGAAGCGCTTGGGTGTGTCGCCGATGCGCCCTGAAGGTGAACCATTTGATCCCAACCTACACGAAGCAGTAATGCGGGAACCTACGGATGAATATTCCGAAGGAACAGTGTTAGAAGAGTTAGTACGCGGATATTACTTGGGCGATCGCGTACTGCGCCATGCCATGGTTAAAGTCGCTGCTCCGAAGGAAGACACGCCACCTTCAGAGGAAAATCAGTCGGCTCCAGTAAACAGTTAAATTGTCATTTGTGCTAATAGCTAACGGCTAATAGCAATTAGCAATTAGCAATGACTATAGTCCGCGAAACATCACGCCCGCGATTAAGTAAAAATACTGATACTTATGGGAAAAGTTATTGGGATCGACTTAGGCACTACTAATAGTTGCGTCGCGATTCTGGAAGGTGGTCAACCAATTGTTATTGCCAACTCAGAAGGTGGACGAACCACTCCAAGTATTGTGGGATTTGGCAAAGGCGGCGATCGCTTGATCGGACAATTGGCAAAGCGTCAATCTGTCACTAATGCTGAGAACACAATTTACAGTATCAAACGATTCATTGGTCGTCGCTGGGATGACACCGCAACAGAACGCGAACGCGTACCTTATACCTGTGTCAAAGGTCGAGACGATACTGTTGATGTTCAAATTCGCGGACGTAACTACACACCGCAAGAAATCTCCGCCATGATCCTGCAAAAGCTAAAACAGGATGCGGAAAACTTCTTGGGTGAATCGGTCAATCAAGCAGTGATCACTGTACCCGCTTATTTTACAGATGCCCAAAGACAAGCGACTAAAGACGCTGGTACTATTGCCGGACTAGAAGTACTGCGAATCGTCAACGAACCAACTGCTGCGGCTTTAGCCTTTGGGTTGGAAAAGCAAGACCAAGAGCAGTTAATTCTAGTCTTTGATTTGGGCGGTGGCACCTTCGATGTTTCCATCCTGCAACTTGGGGATGGAGTATTTGAAGTTAAGGCGACTTGTGGTCACAACCATTTAGGTGGAGACGATTTTGATAACTGTGTCGTGCGCTGGATGATAGAACGCTTCGGTGCATTTGATAAAATTGACCTGAGTGCTGACAAAATGGCTCTGCAACGCCTGCGGGAAGCAGCGGAAAAGGCAAAGATTGAACTCTCTAGTATGATGAGTACCTCAATCAACTTGCCGTTTATCACTGCTGATGAAACTGGTCCCAAGCACCTGGAAATGGAACTCAGTCGCGCCAAATTTGAAGAACTGACGAGTCATTTAATTGAAGCTACCATCGAACCCATGATCCAGGCGCTAAAAGACGCAGACCTTAAAGCGCAAGACATTGAACGAATTATTTTGGTGGGTGGTTCCACTCGCATTCCCGCAGTCCAAAACGCCCTGATCAAATTTTTCCATGGTAAAGCTCCCGATCGCTCTGTCAACCCCGATGAAGCCGTAGCACTGGGGGCTGCTATCCAAGCAGGAGTACTGGGTGGCGAAGTCGATAATCTCCTACTGTTAGATGTTACACCCCTATCACTAGGAATTGAAACCTTGGGAGAAGTGTTCACTAAAATCATCGAACGCAATACCACAATTCCTACCAGCAAGTCCCAAGTGTTCTCCACAGCAGTGGATGGGCAAACAGGAGTGGAAATTCATGTCCTCCAAGGTGAACGGGCAATGGCACGGGATAATAAGAGTCTAGGCAAATTTCTGTTGACGGGAATTCCCCCATCTCCTCGTGGTGTACCACAAATTGAAGTGGCTTTTGAAATTGATGTGGACGGCATCCTGAAAGTTTCTGCCCAAGACAAAGGTACGGGCAGAGAGCAGAGCATTCGGATTACCAATACAGGTGGTTTAAGTCCTAACGAAGTGGAACGAATGCGGCTTGAAGCCGAAACGTTTGCCGAAGAGGACACTAGACGCAGAGAACTGGTTGAACTTAAAAACCAAGCTGATAATCTGTTGTTTAGTTACGAATCGACTTTAAAGGACAATCACAGCTTGATTGGCGATTCTATGAAAGTTTTGGCAAATGAAAAAGTCTCAAAACTCCAAGCAGCAATGGTTGACAACTCCATATCTCTAACAGAATTCAAACAACGCTTGGATGACTTCCAGCAAGCTCTGTTTGCCATTGGTGCTGATGTGTACAATCGAGCTAATAGCCAAGCTGATGATGTTACCGTTGCTTCAAACAGTTCCTTTACCCCAGGATTGGATGACCCAATGAATGGAACACTAACGCCGCAATTCAATTTTGACTTTGAAAACGAAAGTACCTTACAGGCTGATTACGAAGCGATAGACTAAAATATGTGAGTAGGGGGG
>CAZZYE010000052.1:0-11141 GCA_964658145.1 uncultured Stigonema sp. | reverse complement strand
CGAACGGCCGTTCGCCCCTACAGTTGTTGGTGGTTGGTAGTTCTAAACAACAATCAACAATTCCCCAAAACACTTATGGAGGGTTTTCCACACCTGTTGGTGCGGTTAGCTCCTCTAGAAAATGGGCAGAGTTTTCTTCTGCCACGTAGCACAATTAGAAAAGAGACAGTCACAGGTACGCTTGTTTTGTCCTCTGCCAAGCGGAAAATATCTGTTGATCGTGATTCGTTGGTGATTTTTGTAAAAGGTAAAAGGTAAAATAAATTATTAATAAAACTTAACTGTTGCCTTCTGCCTTCCGGAACTTCTGAGCGACGGTTCGCAGTTCCCGACGACTGCAATCTTCGCAGCGTCCAGTCCGCGAGCGTCACCTAAAGGGCAACTGAGGCGCTCAGAGTTCCATCTGCATAGCTGCAGACCTGCTTTCTACCTTTTAACTTTCACCTTTGCTATATGGCCCGCGATTATTATGAAATTCTAGGTGTCGCTCGTGACGCCGACAAAGAAGAAATCAAAAACGCCTACCGCCGCCTAGCCCGGAAGTATCACCCAGACGTGAACAAAGAACCAGGGGCGGAAGAGCGCTTTAAGGAGATTAACCGCGCTTATGAAGTGCTTTCCGAACCGGAAATACGGGAACGTTACAACCGCTTTGGTGAAGCTGGGGTTTCAGGTGCAGCTGGCGTAGGCTTCCAAGATATCGGCGACATGGGCGGCTTTGCCGATATATTTGAAAGTATCTTCAGTGGTTTTGCTGGTGGCGGTATGGGTGGTCAAACCCAAAGACGTCGCAGTGGTCCCGTGCGAGGTGATGACCTGCGGCTAGACCTGAAGTTAGATTTTCGAGAAGCAGTATTTGGCGGGGAAAAAGAAATTCGCATTTCTCATCTAGAAACTTGCGAAGTCTGTGCTGGAACAGGTGCTAAACCAGGAACTCGCCCTCGTACTTGTTCAACTTGTGGGGGATCGGCTCAAGTACGTCGTGTTACCAGAACGCCGTTTGGAAGCTTTACCCAAGTTTCGACTTGTCCTACCTGTAATGGTACGGGGATGGTAATTGAAGACAAATGCGATACTTGCGACGGTAAGGGTGCAAAACAAGTAACGAAAAAACTAAAAATTTCCATTCCACCAGGGGTGGATAACGGCACACGTTTACGGATATCGCAAGAAGGTGATGCAGGTCAACGTAGTGGACCTCCTGGAGATTTGTACGTCTACTTATTTATCAATGAGGACGAGGAATTCCAGCGAGATGGTATTAATGTCCTCTCGGAAATCAAAATTAGCTATCTCCAAGCGATTTTAGGCTGCCGTTTGGAGGTAAATACCGTAGATGGACCAGTGGAACTGATCATTCCTGCCGGAACCCAGCCGAATACAGTGATGAAGTTGGAAAATCGTGGCGTACCACGCTTGGGTAATGCTGTCAGTCGAGGCGACCATATGATTACAGTGTTAATTGATATCCCCAACAAAGTGACTACAGAGGAACGGGAACTGTTGGAGAAGCTAGCTAAAATTAAAGGCGATCGCACTGGTAAAGGCGGTCTAGAAGGTTTTTTGGGAAGTTTGTTCCACCAACGATGAGTCTATCCTCCCAACTAATTCCCGATGCTCAACTCGACTTACGCGGCACCCCCTGCCCGCTCAATTTTGTCCGGACTAAACTGCGTCTGGAAAAAATGAAACCAGGCGGTTTGCTAGAAGTCTGGCTAGACCCCGGAGAACCGATTGAGCAAGTCCCGGATAGCTTGACCATGTCAGGCTTTATGGTGGAACAAATTACAGACTGTGCTGGATATTTTTCACTGTTAGTACGCCGTCCCATTATTGCTGAATGAAAGGTTCCGCGAAAGCAGCCACAGAGCAGTTACAGGGTACGGTTTTAGCCGTGCAAGCGAATTTTTATACAGTACAGCTAGATCAAGAGCAGGGGGAGCAGGGACAGGGGGAGAAAACAATTAAAAACCCCCCCGCCATCCCGTACAGACGTTCCGCCGGAACGTCTCTTCCCCTCCTCCTCTGTACACGCAGAACACGCTTAAAAAAAATTGGGCAACAGGTGATAGTGGGCGATCGCGTAGTGATAGAAGAACCAGATTGGGCTGGTAGACGGGGAGCGATCGCTGATGTTCTACCCCGTCAAAGTGAGTTGGATCGTCCAGCGATCGCCAATGTTAACCAAATCCTGCTGGTATTTGCCGTCGCCGACCCGCCCCTAGAACCTCACCAGATCAGTCGCTTTCTCGTTAAGGCTGAGTCCACAGGTTTAGATGTAGTTTTATGCTTGAATAAAAGCGACTTAATTTCTACACAACAACAGGTGGAAATCAGTACTTACCTCATGAATTGGGGCTACCAACCAATATTTATTAGTGTGAACAAGGGTATAAATATTGACCAAGTAGCCAGCCTTCTCAAAGACAAGATTACGGTTGTTGCTGGACTTTCAGGGGTGGGCAAGTCCAGCTTAATCAATGCACTGATCTCCACTGTTCACCTACGAGTGGGAGAGGTTTCTGGCAAACTAGCAAAAGGTCGCCACACCACCCGCCATATAGAATTATTTGACTTGCCTGGTGGCGGTTTACTGGCAGATACTCCTGGTTTTAATCAGCCTGACTTGGATGCTACCCCGGAAGAATTAGTACATTATTTTCCAGAAGCAAGAAGGCGCTTAGCAGAAAATTACTGTCGCTTTAGTAATTGTCTGCATCGAGATGAGCCTGAGTGTGTAGTACGGGGAGACTGGGAGCGTTATCAACATTACTTAGACTTTTTGTCAGAGGCGATCGCACGTCAAACTAAACTTAACCAACAAGCAGACCCCGAATCTAACTTGAAGCTTAAGAATAAAGGCAAGGGGCAGAATCAGTACGAACCGAAGCTAGAAAGTAAAAAATATCGCCGTCCTTCCCGTAAAACGCAGTCGCAGGAATTGCAGCAGCAGTATCAGGACGAGGAATCATGATGAAACATTCTTGAACTCATTCCACACCACATTTAGATGCGTTTACCCGCTTGCTGCAAGCGGATTCAAAAAGATAACATATTTACAAACGACGATAACAGAATCTTGTATGTCTCAACCTCTTGCCGCCACCTCTTCCTTACAAGATGTCACTGAAGGTATAATTCATAATTAATTTTCGGAGATGTCTATTGATGAATTAATCAAATTGGCAGAACTGGCTAAAGACGTAACCCTCGCCATAAAGTCTTAAAATATTATTAACATCTGCCAAACCTCGACCTTCAATCAACACCGTACCACCCCGAAATTATTATGGCTAACGGCTACGTAGCGCTTGTACTCCACGCACACCTGCCCTTCGTCCGTCACCCAGAAAGTGACTATGTGCTCGAAGAAGAATGGCTCTATGAAGCCATCACCGAAACTTACATTCCCTTGCTGCGAGTATTTGAAGGCTTACAGCGAGACGGCATCGACTTTAAAATCACGATGAGCATGACACCGCCCCTTGTGTCTATGCTCCGGGACAAAGTGCTGCAAGAACGCTATGACGACCACTTAGCCAAACTGGAAGAACTTGTACAACAAGAAGTTGAGCATAATGTTAACAACGGTCATATCCGCTATTTAGCCGAGCATTACGTCGCTGAATTCAAAGCAACGCGAGAACTTTGGGAACGCTACAAAGGTGACTTGGTGACCGCTTTTAAGCAGTTCCAAGATACTAATAACCTGGAAATAATCACATGCGGCGCTACCCACGGCTACTTGCCGCTTATGAACATGTACCCGCAAGCTGTATGGGCACAAATTCAGGTAGCCTGCGAACACTACGAGGAAAACTTTGGACGCCCACCCAAAGGTATTTGGTTACCAGAATGTGCCTATTATGAAGGTGTAGAGCGGATGTTAGCCGATGCTGGTTTGCGCTACTTCCTCACTGATGGACATGGCATCCTTTACGCTCGTCCCCGTCCCCGCTTTGGCACTTATGCCCCAATTTTTACAGAAACTGGTGTTGCTGCCTTTGGTCGAGATCAAGAATCTTCTCAGCAGGTGTGGTCTTCTGAGGTGGGCTATCCTGGTGCACCAGAATACCGCGAGTTTTACAAAGACTTGGGTTGGGAAGCAGAATATGAGTATATCAAGCCCTACATCATGCCCAATGGTCAGCGTAAAAATACGGGTATTAAGTATCATAAAATAACTGGGCGCGGCTTAGGACTGGGAGATAAGGCGCTTTACGATCCTTATTGGGCAAGGGAAAAGACAGCCGAACATGCGGCTAACTTTATGTATAACCGCGAGCAGCAAGTTGGGCATTTGTTTGGGATCATGCAGCGTCCACCGATCATCGTTTCCCCCTACGATGCTGAGTTATTTGGACATTGGTGGTACGAGGGTCCTTGGTTTATTGATTACCTGTTCCGTAAGTCATGGCATGACCAAAATACTTATGCAATGACACACTTGGCGGATTATTTACGGGCACATCCGCATCAGCAAGTCTGTCGTCCTTCTCAATCAAGTTGGGGTTACAAGGGTTTTCACGAGTATTGGTTAAACGAGACAAATACGTGGATTTACCCACACTTGCATAAAGCTGCAGAGCGGATGATTGAAATATCGCATCTGGAACCAGCCGATGAATTGGAATGGAGAGGACTCAACCAAGCAGCGCGGGAACTGCTGTTAGCGCAATCTTCTGACTGGGCGTTTATTATGCGGACTGGAACAATGGTACCTTATGCAGTTAGACGCACGCGATCGCACCTGATGCGTTTTAACAAGCTCTACGAAGATGTTAAAATTGGCAAAATCGACAGTGGTTGGCTAGAAAAAGTCGAGTTGATGGATAATATTTTCCCTAATATTAACTATAAAGTGTATCGTCCGTTGCAGTAGGCTCACGCACTCGGAGCAAAGAAAGAGTTGTAGGGTGGGTAAGCGATTCACCTAGGGATATTTCATTCTACACCTGAGACCTGCACTCAAGTGCAGGTCTCAAAGCTCAAGTCCGTTGAAACGGACTAAATTCAGAAAATTCATAGTCGGCTTCAGCCGACTTTAGCTATTAGCCTAGGAATAAATTCCTAGGCGTGTGGGCGATTCACCCTACTTTCCACTACTATTATTTGCGATTCAGCAATAGAAAAGCTAAGTGTACTTCCATTTGTTCCCACATTATTTTAGACTCATGACACATTTCGGCATTGAAGTCCGCTTGATTTATCAAGTGGAAAATAGTGTTTAAATCGCACATATCGTGATCTACCGCTAGTAAAATTTGTCCTTCTTTGACTAATCTTTGATTAACATCAACTAAAAATTGCTTGAGAGATGTATAGGCGGGGTCAAAACCAACTCTAAAGCGAATATCCTCAATCTCACCTGGATCTTCTTGAAAAAAAGGAATGTTCCAAAAAATTAGATCGAACTGCCCCTCAGGTACATTCTCAAATAAATTGCCTTGATAAATATCACATTGCACATTCTGCCATAGAGCATTTGCTTTAGTATTTAAGACAGCCATAGGGGAAATGTCTGAAGCACTAGCTACGACTCCCGGCATGTTGGCAACTGTCAAAATAGCAGCACCAGTACCCATGCCCATTTCAAATACGCGACATTGATGATTTTTTTCAAGAAACTTGCTAACTAATATTTCTACCTGTGCTGCCATCTGGGAAGTATTCATTTCTGGGGGAAAAACCGTGGGTAAAACTATTATTTCCTCACCCCGAAATTCAAGAATTCCATAAGGAGTTTTTTTAATGTACTCCCTTGCTATTACAGCTAATTCTAATTTATTCATTTTTTCTCTACGCCACAATTGTGAATTTGTTACTTTCGAGCCGAAACAGAGTATTTCAAGATGAAATTTATTTTCAGTAAATCTATTGTTCCCACCAGACACTCTCTACTAACACCCATTGCCTTAAAAACTAAAATTTCAGGCTGCCTCTGGAATCTGAATGACAAACTCTGTACCTTTGCCTAAGGTAGATAAACATTCCAAGCGACCACCATGGGTTTCTGTAATAATCTGATGACTGATAGCTAGTCCTAGTCCAGTGCCTTTGCCCTCTGGCTTGGTGGTGAAGAAGGGGTCAAATAATCGCCGCCGCACTTGTTCTGACATCCCAGGTCCGTTATCGGCAATCTTTATAAGTACATAACGTTCTTTTGCGATGGTACTAATCGTAATCACATTGGGATTGAGCCGAATTTCTGCAAAAGTCTTGCCATTGTTAAACTCTTCTAAAGCATCGATCGCATTTGCCAATAAATTCATAAACACTTGGTTCAGTTGTCCTACATAGCATGCAACCTTGGGCAATTTACTGTAATGCTTAACAACCTGGATAGTAGGACGCGAAGCCGTGGCTTTGAGGCGATGCTGCAAAATCATCAGGGTTGTGTCAATTCCCTCGTGAATATCGACTGTCTTTTTATCGGTTCCATCCACTCGTGAGAAGTTTCGCAAAGACTGCATGATGCCCTCAATGCGCTCAGTGCCAAGTTGCATAGAAGCAATCATCTTGGGCAAATCTTCGAGCAAGTACTCCAAATCCATCGCCGCTATTTGTTTTTTAATTTCCCTACCTGGATCGGGAAACTGTTGACGGTAGAGATTTATCAGGTTCGTGAAGTCTTGAAAATACTGGCTCGTTTGGGATAAATTACCAGATATGAAGCTCACAGGATTGTTGACTTCATGCGCAACACCAGCAACGAGCTGTCCTAAGGAGGAAATTTTTTCAGTATGTACCAGTTGAGCCTGAGTCTGTTGAAGCTTTTGTAAGGATTGGTGCAACTGCTGGGATTTTTCTTGTTCGCGGGCGTAGAGGCGGGCGTTTTCAAGGGCGATCATCACTTGGGAGGTTAAGATATTTAAGACTTCAACTCGCCCTAGTGTAAAGGCTGCCGTTGTTAAGTTATTTTCTAGATAAATGATCCCTTGTAGCTGAGATTGATAAATAATCGGCAAACAGAGGATTGATTTCGGTTGAAATTCTTGAATATAGATATCAGTATTAAAGGGTTCGGCTACAGTCGCGTCATTTAAGACGAGATGCTTATGAGTTCTGAAGACATAATTGATCACAGAAATCGGTACTCGATCGCCAATTTCTACAGGAATGGATTGGAAAACTGTTACAGTATCATCTGTAGCAGTTCCAGATGCTTTGAGCAAGAGTTGATCGTTTTCTAGTAGCAGTAGCAATCCGAGTTGTGCTGCTGCATTTTCCAGCAAAATTTTGATTAACTTGCTCAACAAGTTTTCCATAATAATTTCACTGGTGATAGTTTGGGCGAATTTTATAAAAGTAGCCAAGTCTAACAAATTGCCCAGACTGCCAATGGTAGTTGTATTTGTCGTGGAAGTGACATCAAGGGTCGCGGTTGATGGGGTACGAGTTTGTAAGACTAAGTTTGGATATGTTGTTAGTAAATCTTGAGCTTTGATAACTGCTCCCCATTGGATGTAGGCATAGTAAGCTTTGGTCATGTATAGTTTGGCAAACTCTTCTTTCCCTTTGCTGAACCAGAACTTGGCAGCTAGTTCATTTCCCAAAGCTTCATTTTGAATAAATCTATTCTCTTTAGCTGATGCGATCGCGCGATCGTATAAATCCATTGCGGCTAAGTCGTTACCAGTGATGCGGGCAATCTCAGCTTCTACTAGTAAGTATTTATGCAGAAAGTTTTCAGGGCAGAAGTCAGCCCAATTTTTCATTTTTTGCTGTAGGGAATGCAGTTTTTCTAGAAATTGCTTTGCCACAGACTCTGAAGCTGAGGCATGAAGCGCTGCTAGACTGAGGGAATAGTAGAAATTATGAGCGAATATCAGAAACTTCCCACCACTAGCACTCAGATAAGGTTCAGTTTGGGCAGCATGGGTGTGCGCCAGTTCGTACTCTTCAAAGATGTAGTAGAGCATGGACTGGGCAATGTTAGCGTAGTTGATGGTGTTGAAATTCTGGGTGGCGATCAGCTGTGGCAACATTGCTTCAATATCGAAGCACTCCCCACAAAGTAAAGCCTTGTGAGCAGATTTTCCTGTCAAGTTGTGGATGGCTTGAGTCCAAATGTAGAGCTGGTTAATGACTTGTTCTTGCTTAAACTCCACAACGTGCTGAATGAATTTCTCAAAAGTTTGTTGTATCTTTTCTAAGGGTTGCCCCCCAAGGATAGAACAAAAGTAGGCATTGACAATACAGTAGGCAGCATGTTCGGCATCGCCACTTTCAGAAAAAGTTAGATAACCCTCAATCAGTGATTTAATACAGTTTTTGACGGGTTTGTAGAAAGGTCGCGACAGACCATAGTAGAGAGCATAAACTGCGGTTTTATGTTCCAAATTATGTTGTCGGTGATGGATCTCAACTGCCAAATCGCCAAACTTGGACCCCATAGCAATATCGCCCACACCACTATTGAGCAGGATGCTGAATACTGTAAAGGCATAGGAAGTTAGCGGTGACTCACCATATTGGATAGTGAGATCCACCAGCCGACAAATTATCAATCCCAGCATTTGTGGTACGCCGAAGAAAGCTGGACTGAAGGCACTATGCAGAATTCTGATGGCATCCCATTTGCTGGCATTTTGTATCGGTGGCAACTTATTGAGATTTTCAAAGCCAACTCGTGCAATCAGTTGTTGGGTATGGGTAAAGGCGTCAATAAAGCAAGTAGTATCAGGATTTTCTGGAAACAGTTCTCCTAGCTGTGCTAATGTTTGTACTGCCACTGTGACTGCCTCTTGGAACTGAGACTGGGTGTGGTGGTAGAGAATTAGCAGCTCGTATATCTTGACTTTGTCTTTGATGTGATTAATTTTAGCCAAGGCAACGTCGGCGATCGCCTTTGTAGTGGCAAAATTGGTACTGAGGCAAGCTGCTTGGGCTGCACCGACATAGAGTTCTACAGTTAATTCATAATGCTGTTGCCAGCAGTCCGCAGGTAGTAAAGCCATGCCTTGAGTGAAATAGTTGTAGGCTGGCTCAAAAGCTGCTGCTTGCAAAGCTTTGTGTCCAGCCATTCGGTTCAAATCAGCTAACTGAATCTTTTCTTGCGGCTCATAAATTAAATCAATGCCTTTATTGAGTTGGTTGACAATGTCAAAAATATTCTCAAGTAATTGTTCGGGCAGAATGCTCTGGAGCAATAATCGACCGATCTCTAAGTGAGTTGCTTGCTTTTGGCTTTCAGGAATGAGAGAGTACGCTGCTTGTTGTACGCGATCGTGTAGAAAGCAATACTGTAATCGAGAATCATCAAAACTAAAACCCTTGAGTTCCTCAGTTTCAAACAATAAGGGAATTTTGTAGTCTTGACTCAAAGGCAAAATCAGTCCTTGCTGCAAGGCTGACCACAAATAGCCAGCCACCTCTTGAGGGGGTTTTTCGCTTGTAGTGGCAAGTACATCTAACTTGAAGCGATCGCCAATACAAGCAGCCAGTTTCAAGACCAACTGAGTTGCTGGCGGTTGTCGGCAAATATTACTAGCTACCAGTTCCACCACACTTAAATCTGTAATTCCCACAGCATGAATTTGCTCTATATTCCAATGCCAACGCCCAAGTGCAAAGTCAAATATAAGTAGCTGTTCCCGATCCAAAGCCTTCAAAATTTGTGTCAGGAAAAAGGGATTGCCGGCTGTTTTATTGAACAGCAGAGAAGCAAGTTCTAGGAGATGGGGATTGTCTTCTTTTTCATTGAGGGTATCGCAGAGCAGTTGCGTAACATGGGTGAGTTCTAGCCCTTTCACCACAATGTTGTTAACCACTGTCCCTGCATTTTGAATTTCCTCTACGGTCTGCATTAAGGGATGTATCGGACTAACTTCACTATCCCGATAAGCCCCAATAAGTAGCAGATATTTTGTGTCGGGGTTAGTCGTCAGCACTTGCATTAACTTCAATGTGGCAGAATCTGCCCATTGCAAGTCATCTAAAAAGATCACTAATGGATGCTCTTTTTGTGTGAAGACTTGAATAAATTCTTGGAAGACTCGGTTAAAACGGTTTTGGGATTCCGCAGGTCCCAGTTGCGGTACTTCTGGTTGTTTACCAATAATTAATTCCACTTCTGGAATTACGTCAATAATGACTTGTCCATTTAACCCCAAAGCCGTTAAGATTTTGCTACACCAACGCTCAAGTTCAGCAGTGCCTTCTGTCAATAACTGCCGCATCAAAGAGCCAAAAGCTTGAACCACTGCGGCATAGGGAATATTCCGCTTGAATTGGTCAAACTTGCCAAAGATAAAGTAACCCCGTTGGCTAGTGATGGGTTTATGTGCTTCATTGACAATCGCAGATTTCCCAATACCCGAATAACCAGAGACTAGCATCAATTCGCTGGTTCCTAAACTGTTGGGATTATCCTGCGAACATGCTACGCGAGCGAACACCTCTAGGAATAAATTGACCTGTTTCTCTCTGCCATAGAGTTTTTGAGGAATCAGTAACTGACTAAGGACATCTAAGTGACCAGGCGTAAAGTCTGTAATTTTGCCAGTGGTTTTGAGTTGGTTGAGACAGGTTTCTAAATCAGCTAACAGTCCGGCTGCACTTTGATAGCGGTCTTCTGCGTTCTTCGCCATCAATTTCATCACAATCTGGGCAACAACTGTGGGAATTTCTGGGCTGAATTCCTGAATGGATCGCGGTTGTTTGGCGATATGACAGTGGACTAATTCCAGTGGATCGTTATTTTCAAAAGGTAACTGACCTGTGAGCATTTCATAGAAGGTGGCTCCCAGCGAGTAAAAATCACTGCGATAGTCCACAGAGCGATTCATTCTTCCGGTTTGCTCTGGAGATATATACGCTAGAGTCCCTTCTACTTGATCCGGGTTGCTCAATTGGGGTGTTTCTTGACTCAGGCGAGAAGCAATGCTAAAGTCTGTAATTTTGACTACCCCAGCTTTCGGATTTATGATGATATTGGCAGGTTTGATGTCTTTGTGAAAAATGTGGTGACCGTGCAACGATTTTAGAGCGGATGTCAGTTGCACGGCAATGCTCAGGAAGGATTCTACTGATAGCTTCCCATTTGCCAGAAAATGCTGTAGAGACTGTCCATCAAAATCTTCATATATAGCAACCGCTAGGGCGGTTAGGACGCTAGACGTAAGACATCCTCAATGGCA
>CAZZYE010000051.1:6229-17684 GCA_964658145.1 uncultured Stigonema sp. | reverse complement strand
GTTAGGAGTTAGGAGTTAGGAATAAAAAATCATAACTCCTCTCACTGAGCATCCTGCCTCTAAAAATTGGCAGGTGATTGTACTAACCATTTCCTTTGTTTTGCCATAGGACAATCGCAAGGCTCTCTTGAAGCGCTTCCCCAAAGCTTTTATCCTAAGACAAGCCTGATTTGCTAAGATCGCTATTGACGCAGCCGAAAAAGGATGTCCCATCCTTTGTGATACCTTAGCATACCTTAAATGCTCTGTACAAAGCCGGATGGAATGCGGCGACCACTGGCTAGTGTCTACAAATGTGGCTTATACCTACAATTTTCCCCATTATGCTGATCAATGCAGGTAACTCGTCATCATGTCCCAAATATTGGAAGTGGCTTGGTCACTAAATCCGATTGATACAGAAATAAATTTTTGCAACACAACCAGATTTTCAGTATGAATAAAAAATGGGCAGTCAAGCGAATCACCGTAAACATGGCATTAGAGGAAGCAAAGAAGCTTGAACAGTATTGTGCGCACACAGGGAGACCAGCAACGGATATCATTCGGGAACTCCTTCGAGGGTTGCCCGTGATCAAGCGTGAATAGCATTATAACTTGATTGATTTTTGAAACTAATAGGCGATTTCGTCGTCTCTATAGCGTTTTGGGGTTAGGAATCCCACGATTGCTGTCACAATCTGTGGCATTCTCGTTGCGGTAAGCTGCCATCACATAACCTTTGATGCAAAAACCTTTACTTGACCCTAGCATCGTGTACTTTAGATACAACCCTCTTCCACTCTGACTTCTCAGACTTGGTCTGAAAAGTCTGATCGCGGGCAACCCTCGGATGAGTTCCCGAATCACATCTGTTTCAGCTTTCCCTGTCTGCTCACAATAATTTTCCAGCTTCTTGGCTTCATCTGATGTCAGGTCGAGGATGATTTGCTCGATCGCCAATTTGTTACTCATGCTAATGAAAGCAAAATTCCTATTCTTTTTTAGAAGTGGACATATAGAAGTCTTCCCATGTCAATAATGCGAATTTACAACCGTCTTTACCACTGAAGATCGAGATGTTGAGCTTTAACTTAAGCTTTTTTTAGTTTTTCTCTTTTCAATTGCATAAAGTAAGATCGCCAGCAGAAACTGGCGATCTTACTTTATGCAAACCTTTGCAGGAGAAGCCTTTGAACTCCAAAGGACAGCTATGCGAAAGCTGTTAAGTAGGTAGACACAATAAAACACAACTATATTAACTTCTGTTAAGAGGCTAGAAGCCCACTAACAACTAACCTAGTTTTTGAGGCAGGTTTTTGCTCATGATTGCGATACTCTACCCCAAGCGTCCTCTTTGTCAATACCCTACCACCTGAATCCTTACAATTGTTAGGCGACTAGAACATCATACTCAGTCATCAACTGCTTAAACAAACTTTACAATTCCTTCTAAGTTCATCCTTAACTTACCGATTTTCTTTTGTCTAAAGTTTTATGTATTTTTGAAAGTATTTATGCTTAATCAAGCAATTAGCTATATACTTATAAAAAGATAAAAAAATTTTGTTGCTCAGAAAAATAGCTTCCTGCTTGTAAAAAACGAATCATTGATATCTTTCCCAAATGATTCGTTTTTTACAAGTATGTAGGCTGTACACCTTACAAAAAAAGGGAACAGGGAACAGGGAACAGAAATTCGTTGTAGAAAAAACTACATAAGTGGGTTGAAAGCCCACTTAAGAAAAAGATGTTTTTCGTTAGCGCAGGCGCGAGAAAAACGGCGTCCTTTTTTTCAATCCCACACTTTTAAGTGTGGGTTTCACTGGTTCGAGTTCCCCGTTAAGAGTTCCCTCTGAATTGTGGTATGAGGATATACCAAAACCGTTATACAAATAGGGTTATCTTTCAACGTTTGTGTATCTAGTTTGCCTGCAATGGACGCTAAATCTCAAGAGATAAAAGCGAATACCCCTGAACAGTTGAACTCATCGGAACAGACATCTGATAGCAAGCCATCTGCACCTCTCTCGGTAGCAGAGGCGGTGGTCAAGATGCTGGAAGATATGGAAGTGCAATATGCTTTTGGTGTTTAGGGAGGCGCGATCGCTCCCCTCTGGTACACACTACAACACAACGCCAGCGCCCGACAGAGTAGCAACGCAAGCCCATTTAAGTATCCCCACTAACTAACATCCAAACAAGTTCGAGCAAGGAATTGTTCCACGAGAGACTCTCTCATTCTGTAGCAAGCTTAACAGAGGAAACGAACCGTGCGTCATGACTTTTTGATTGATACTGAATCAGCGTGTATTGCGCCTGACCAAGTGGTGGTAGCGACTGCCAACCGCGCTTGGCAGTCGCCTGATCCTGTGGGGAGAGGCGATCCCGATGCCCCACAGATGGTCGGTGCAGGCAACATAGCTACAACCCGGAAGCTCTTGGATGCGGCAGTGGCGTCTGCCCGAAGCGCTGTCTCGTCGAGCAGTAGACCACCTGCCTTCAGCTGCGTGCGTTGGATATGGCAACTTGCCAGTCTCTACCATCTGACCCACCTCAGCCCAAGACTGCTGGAGGAAGCGCGAGAGCGCTTCGCTTTAGCGGGTCGCCGTAATTTGGCGCAGTGGGCTGCTCAAAAGGCTAGCGAGGAACGAGGTCACGATCGGCTCGCCCTGCTCGATATCCAGTCACTGGGATATTCGGCAGAGGCTGTGGTGAAAACGCTGGTTCCCCCAACCGCTGCGGCTTTGATGGATTACTTCACCCGGAGTGTGCAGGCTCCGGATCCGATCAGTTGTGTTGGCTATTCCTACACGATGGAACGCCTAGCGATGGGCATCGGAGAAAAGTATATCCAGGCGGTCGAGGCTCAACTTCCATCGGGCATCCACGCCACCCGCTGTTTGCGCGTACACAGTAGTGTGGGCAGCGACGTGGGGCACGTGGAGGAGACGGTTGAGATGGTTGCGGGGCTAGCCCCTGAGGAGCGTGTCCGCGTGGCCATCGCCTGTTACGAAACTGCACTGCTGTTCTTCAGATCGCCTTATGAGAGCTACATGTCAGAGGAGGAACTTCAAAATGTGTTGAAACCCCTAAAGTCACATACACAAGCTTGTGGGTGCTCATCTGAAATCTCACCCACAGGCGAAATGACCTAAAGACTGAGGTCAACTTGTCTGAAGTACCTTTAACCATAATATCTGAGACAACTACAAGGAGAAAAAAAATGACAACTACAACGACTACAAGTATGGAACAACAATCTTTGCAGCAGAATTTCACCAGCTGCCTGATTGAGAACAACGTCGAAGACTTGTTCAAAGTTTTGAATATCATGGAAGTTGATTTGGATGGCATTTTAGTCAATGAATTCGAGCCTGGATTGCTCATTGAGTTAGGCTCTTTCTGATAGATTCCGGTTCTCCATCCGTTTAAGAACTCACAGTTGATCTAAGTGAAGTTCCTCCTTAAGAGGAACTGTCACTTAGGTCAATGTCCTAAAGAGGACAATTTCAGTAGATCGCAAAGTTTTTTATAACCCCTGCCGCATGGGCATTTCAACAAAATACCCAGCCGCTAAAAAATCACCTATTCATCAGCGTTTCAGGCAACACCGTTAGTTACCCTAAAGCGATCGCCCTTAACCGAACGTTGTTTCCCCCCTAATTCACGATGGCTGAAACCCTTATTATTACTGTACGTTCGCTTATTTAGAGATCCAAAGGGGAATTAAAGCCTTAATATAAAAGGAAAAAGGGGATTTTTACGTGAATCGTTATTTTCAAGTAAAATTTGTGACCTTTATAGAATGCTTCCAGAGGCGTTTATTTAAGGCTTAGGCATACGATAAATAATAAAATGACCAAAAGCGTCCGTGCGAATAAAAATGCCTGAATCTATTGCATCGCCTGGATTACAAGCCCTGTAAGGCGCTTATTAAATCTTGCGGTTAAAAATGAGCGAACGTACAGTTATTACGTTAGTTTCCGAAAGTTTGTGATCTACTGAATTTCGACTTTGAAACCAGAAATGAGCTCTAGCTGAGTTGGATACTTACTTTAAAAGAAACGGAAATGAGTTCAGCAAAAATACCGAAAATCACGAATCAAGAAATTGAAGCTTTTGAACAAGATGGTGTTGTTTGCTTGAGAGGTCTGTTTGAAGATGTATGGTTGGAACGTCTCCGGTCCGCAGTTGACTGGAATATGACCAACCCTGGCCCAATAGCTACAAACGTGACGCAGGGAGGTCGCTTACATCTGGATGTTTTCATGTGGACTAGAAATGCCGATTTTCGTGCTTTTGTCTTTGAATCTCCTGTAGCTGCAATCGCGGCACAAATACTCAAAGCAGAAAAAGTCCACTTTTTATTTGACCACCTGCTAGTCAAAGAGCCTGGGTATATAAAACCTATTCTGTGGCATAACGACCACCCTGATTGGCCCTTACAAGGCTGGAATATGTGTTCGCTCTGGGTAGCACTCGATCCTGTTACCAAAGAAACTGGTGGGGTGCAGTACATCAAAGGTTCGCACCAATGGCGCAAGTGGCTCCGTCAAAAAGATGCCCTTGCGGAAGCAGTAGCTCACTCAGCATCGCTGGAATTGCTTTCTTGGAATATGGCTCCGGGTGACTGCTTAGTGCATCATGCGCTCACGATTCATGCTTCATCAGGCAATGCATCTACTAGTACACGACGTCGCGCCTTGGTAACCCGTTGGGCTGGTGATGGTGTTACTTACGATCCTCGCCCCGATACGTTTATCACTCATATCAACAAGATTGGCGTCAAAGAAGTTAACTCAATTCATCGCCTTCACGCTGGTGATCCTATAGATTGTGACCTTTTTCCTAAGATTTGGCCACCCGCTTGATATGGGGGTATAACCACAATGCGTTTGGACACGAAGGGGCTTTTTTAATCAACTGCTCCCAGAGCTTTTAATATAGCAATAGTCGCTTCAGTTAAACCTGTAACCCCCGTGATGTTCATGCGCACATAAGGTTTTTCTGCTTTCAGAGTTTTAAAGCACTCGCCTGTTCTTAAATGCCAAAGCTTAATTGTCTCATCTTCGCTACCACTGGCTAGCGTTTGACCATCAGGACTAAAGGCAGTTGACCAGACCCAACTTGTATGTCCCTGCAAAGTTCTTTTGCACTGACCTGTGCTGACATCCCATAACTTGACTGTAGAGTCATGACTGCCACTGGCTAGCGTTTGACCATCAGGACTAAAGGCAACTGATCGTACCCAATTTGTATGTCCCTGCAAAGTTTTGAGGCATTCACCTGTGCTGGCACTCCATAACCTGACTGTGTGATCTATACTGCCACTCGCCACAGTGTCACCATCAGGACTAAAGGCAACTGACCAAACCCAATTTATATGTCCATGGAAAATTCTGAGGCATTTACCTGTGGTGACATCCCACAACCTGATCGTTTTGTCCCAAGCACCACTAACTAAGGTCGTGCCTTGAGGACTGAAGGCAACTGACCAGACCGCATCACTATGTCCCTGAAAAGTTCTGAGGCATTCACCTGTACTGACATCCCACAACCTCACTGTTTGGTCTTCACTGCCACTCACCAGCGTCTGACCGTTAGGACTGAAAGTCGTTGACCATATCCGAGCACTATGTCCGTGTAAAGTTCTTAAGGCAAGACCTGTGCTGACACTCCATAGCTTCGCTGTTTTGTCTCCACTACAACTGACTAGGGTATTACCTTGTGGGCTAAAGGCAACTGAATATACCCAATTGGAATGTCCCCGACAAGTTCTTTTGCATTCACCAGTGTTAACATCCCATAACCTCACTGTTTGATCATCACTGCCACTTGCCAGCGTCTGAGCATCCGGACTAAAGGCAACTGAAGTGACTTGATTGGAATGTCCCTGAAAAGTGCTGAGGCATTTACCTGTACTGGCATCCCACAACCTCACCGTTTGGTCATAACTACCACTTGCCAGAATATCACCTTGTGATCTGAAGGCAACTGACCAAACAAAATTGGAATGTCCTTGACAAGTTTTGAGGCATTCACCAGTGCTAATATCCCAAAACCTCACCGAGGAATCAAAACTGCCACTTGCCAGCATATCACCTTGCGATCTGAAGGCAACCGACAAAACCCGATTAGAATGTCCTTGGAAAATTTTGAGGCATTCACCTGTACTCACATCCCATAACCTCACTGTTCGGTCTTCACTGCCACTCGCCAGAGTCTGACCATTCGGACTGAGGGAGATTGACCGTACCCCACCACAATGTCCCCGGAAAGTTTTTTTGCATTCACCTGTATTAACATCCCACAACCTGATGGTGTGGTCTCCACTGCTACTCACCAGCGTCTGACCATCAGGACTAAAGGCAATTGATAGTACCCAATTGGAATGTCCCTGGAAAGTTCTGAGGCATTCACCTGTGCTGACACTCCAAAGCCGAACCGTCTGGTCATTACTGCCACTCGCCAGCATCTTCCCATCAGGATTAAAGGCAACTGACCAGACATTATCATGTCCCTGCAAAGTTTGAAGGCATTGACCTGTACTGACATCCCACAGCTTCACCGTATAGTCAGTACTACTGCTAGCAAGGGTACTACCATCAGAACTGAAGGCGAGTGATGGGACCCAATTGGTGTGCCCCAAACAGATGAAAAGTTGTTTCCCATCTGCAACTTGCCGCAAGCGAATCTCTCCATTGGTATCACCCATAGCCAAAAGTTTTCCATCGGGGCTAAAGGCTACCGACAGAACACCACCGAAGGTTTCAGCAAAAACAGACTTAGCTAGATTGGCGTTTTGGAAATTTACACCGGGCAAATTCACACTTCGCAGATCTGCTTGCCAAATAGTCAGATAAGAAAAATCATAGCCGCTTAGGTCAGTTTCCAAATGACAAAGCAGATTAAGAACATTTCCAGCTGTATACCCTGGTTCTAACGGCGACGTCTCTCGCAGTCTTGCTAGAATTTGGGTTAACTGATTTTCAATATTTCTTTTACTTCTTAAGACACTAAGCAAAGCATCTATAACTGGGTTAAGGATGAGGCGAACTTGAGCTTCCCTAACGTAGTCTTTCGTAGTCGCCTTCATTAAAGCATGGCATCTGAACAAATCAATATTCTGAGTGACAATCTCTTCACAGACTTGCTCTATCAATCGTTGATTCACATACTCCATAACTACAGGTTGTAACGTGAAGAGCGATTCACAAATCTCAATTAGCGATCGCCGTAACAGAGATTCTATAGCCTCCAGTAATTTTTGTGTTGGTATTGGTGATACCATATCTTCTCGCAACTCTGATAGCGAAACTGGCTCACAATTAATTACCAGGCAGTACATGATGTCTTTTTCTAAATCTGATAAGCGCTCAAACTGCTCATCAAAAATGTCACTTATATCTCCAAAAACAGCTATATTTTGTTGCAAAAATTCAGTCGCATTACCATCAAATACATCTTGAATAGTCGTAGCAACTATCTTCAAAGCTAATGGATTGCCAGCATAGAGTTTCATTATTGCTTTCCATTCGTCCTCTGCTACAGATAGCCCTTTGAGTATAAGTAATTTTTGCCCTTCCTCCACCTTCAAACCACTTAATTGTAATGAGCGAACGGGTGATGCTTGTCCTTGCAGGAATGCCACTTCTTGGGGTTTTTCCCGACTGGTCAGCACTAAACAGCTTTGGTGAGTTGCTTCTCCTACCCGTCTAAAAAACTCACCATACCCCTCATACCCTTCTCGATATTTTCCAGATCGACTACCACTGCGCAGAATTGATTCTGCATTATCAAGTATCACCAGACAGCGATGATTTTGTAAATAATAGAGCAATCGCGATACCCGAGCACTTAAGTTTTCTGGTAAGTTGCTTTCTGTTTCCTGCTCGTCAGATAGTACTTGGATCAGGTTAGCTAGGATAGTGTTGACGGGTGGAGCTTCTCGTAGCGATCGCCAAATAACATACTCAAAGTTTTCCTGAATCTGTTGAGCCAGCTTTACAGAAAGAGCCGTTTTACCAATACCCCCCATTCCCAATAGTGCCACAAATCGGCAGCGCTCATTGAGAATCCATTGCTCTAACTTAGTCAGTTCTTCTGTACGTCCATAAAAAACTGATGTAAAGGTAGCTTCTCCCCAATCTAGACGAGTATTTGAGCTTGAATAGTCACTTTTATCTATTTTTGAGTAAAAAGCTTCAAACAGCTTTTCAAGAGTTTGTTTGTCAACCCCTCCCTCGCAATTGAGTACTTTCGAGATTGTACTGGTATATAATCCAGAGCGTGCGCTCATTTCTTCAAGGGTGTATCTGTTTCCAAAATTTTCCTTTGCTTCTAACTGACGCTTCGCCTCCTGAAGTTTTTGCAACCCCTTGGCAGTAAGTGCAACGCCACGTTTGCGTCTCCAGTTCTGTAAAATCATGTATTAAAAATGCATTACTAATAATAACTTAACCCTAACTCAGTGGCTTTCCAACCGAATAAAGGTTTTCCCCTAGCTTTGACCTATGTATGCTCCTACTTTTGTTACGCTAGTAGCTAGCTAATACAGGGCAAACGCATCTCAATGAGGTGTGCATCTGGAGGTACAATTAAAGGCTGACATTTTGGCTTCACAGTAGGCGATCGCTACATCCGCCGCTACACACGTACAAACGTTTCCAAGTAGGCTCAATACGGTTCGGTGTTTGCGAGAATAGTCTTAGATTTGAGGAAATTCGATGAATACAGTTGTGCTAAATTTAGAGCCAATTGTTCACCTAACGGATGAGCAATTTTATCAACTCTGTATTGCGAATCGGGATTTAAAGCTGGAACGAAGTGCAACAGGAGAACTAATTATTGTGTCACCAGTGGGAGGAGAAAGCGGAACTCAGGAAGCAGACCTGATTACCGACTTGAATAATTGGAACCGCCAAACGAAATTGGGGAAAGTTTTTAGCTCTTCTACGATCTTTAAGCTTCCGAACGGAGCAGAGCGGTCGCCAGATGCTGCTTGGGTGAGATTGGAGCGTTGGGAAGCACTAACTCTAGAACAGCGGAAAAAATTCCCGCCACTGATACCTGACTTTGTGATTGAACTGAGATCTGAGAGCGATCGCCTAAAATCCCTACAAGACAAGATGCAGGAGTATCTAGAAAATGGTTTGCGTTTGGGTTGGCTAATCAATCCTCGCGGACGGCAGGTGGAGATTTACCGACCACATCTGCCTGTGGAGGTAATTAAAATCCCAGCGTTACTTTCTGGGGAAGAGGTTTTGCCTGGGTTTGAGTTACATGTCTAACTCTCAATTCTCTTTTCCAAATACTGACCAATCATTAGCTGCTCACCTGCGCGGGAGATAATTGACTGGCGTGTGCGATATTTGCTGCCAATGAGCTTTAACTCTTCCTCAAATACTGAATCGTTGTATTCAGTGCGTAAACACAGGGTTTTGGGGTTCGGGAAGTAATATTGGGCTGTGACTGGTTTGGGTGTGGCAAAACCGCGATCGCGATACAGTACATTTCCTCTCGCCCCAAACAGTGTTGAACCCTTAGACTCTTTCCTTCCCGTCACTGAATTCGTACTTTCCCAGATAACTTCGGCACCACAAGTCAAACTAATAGCATCAGGCAAATCGTGCATCTGCGCCAGATGAAGCAACTCGTCGCTTCCAGCCTCTAGAAATCGGCAGATGATTTTACTAACCATTTCTTTTGTTTCTCCATCAGGTAGGGTATAGTAGCGCCGTTCTGAAAGCCACTTACCCACTGATTCTTGAAAAAATTCTGAAAGTTTTTCGTCAGAGGTTTGTGCAAGTTTTAGCTGTGATGTCACTGGTAGCCTTCCTTACGTATAGTAAATTTACAATCCGGTGTAGAGATTGGATACATAATGTCTGTCCCAAATACCAGATTTGTTGATATTTCTTAATCTAAACTAAATCTCACAAGAATTACTGGTAGTTTTGCTACCATGCAGATAAACTCTGTTTATGTGTCATTGAAAAAAGCGAGTTGCGAAATTTTGCGATCGCGTTGGCGATAAAGTCCGCGCTTTCAGAATTGCCGCCACCAATAAGGCATAAGACAATCCCCCAATTAACAGCAACAACCCTAAGACGAAGATTCCCAAGGTGTTTGCTAATCCGGCACTGCTGTCCCACAAAGCGTGGAGTCCGGCGGCACTCAAATAACCCATTGTCAGAATTCGCCAAGCTTGACGCGGCTTTAGCACACTCAAGCCAATACAATATCCGAACCAGCCACTCCAAGCCATATGTCCTGCTACTTCGCCTAAAATTCGCGGAATCAGCAGTTGCAACCCCGCCCGCAAACCTGCATCTACTCCCATCGTTTGTGCCACCCGTGCAATAGTACCAGGCACATACTGACCTAGAGTTTCAACTAAGGTGAAGCCAACTGCAGAAGCGCTTCCCAGCAAAATTCCATCCAATGGTTCCCAAACACCAATGCGTTCTCGCCCAGGAGATGCCAGTCTCTTTCCTAAAAGATAAAATGCGATAATCGGCAAAGCTTTGAGCAATTCTTCCAGCAACCCAGCGCCAAAAAATAACCGGATAAACAACTCTGGAAAGCTGATACTACTGAGATCATTTGGTAGATTTCCTGGTAAAATTACGCGAAACACCAAAAAGAATAGACTCAGTACGGGACTGATCAAAATAACTGCAGTAAAAACACTAGAAGCCATTAGTACCCACCAAGGCTTAGGCTTTCCACACAATAGGTAAACAAAATAGAGGGCAGCACCAGCCAAGTAAGCACCCAGTAAAAACTGATACAAAAGTCCATTGACGAAGAACAGTAGTACTACCAATCCTACTGTGATAATTCCTGGTATCAGGTAAGCTTTGCGATGTAAATCTTTTGGGGAAGAAAAAATGGGAAGTAGTTGCGACCAGCTGGCGTCATTATCGATATTTGGCGTCGGTGAATTTACTGCCATAGGAGGAGTTGGCGTGACTGCTGGTACCCCAATTGGTTGAGTGTTGAGTTGGTACTCAAAGACAAATTCTGGACCGTTGTTGCCAAAAGTTATGCGATCTCCTGCAAGCAGTTCCTGACAACCCTGCAAACGGGAACCATTGAGATAAGTACCATTTGCACTATTCAAATCACAAAGCACAAAACTCGTTCTGCCATCTGGCGTTCTAGATGGGCGAATAGTTCCATGATGCCGCGAAACCATTCCATAAATGCTGGAATTCAGGGCAATATAGCAACTGGGATCGCGCCCAATTACCATCTCACCAGTAGTCAGTAGAGAGTAAGAATGTTCCCCGCTACTAGAGACTAAACGCAGAAATGCATTACTCATTTAGGCAACTCCCCTGTTCATGCAATATCAGCAGTACATTTACAATAGTATTTCTTTACACGAGATCTCTAGAAGATATAGTAAAATTTTGAACAAAGCAGCGTTGATGCTAATTGCTAATTGTTCATTGCTAATGGCTAATTG
>CAZZYE010000051.1:868-6219 GCA_964658145.1 uncultured Stigonema sp. | reverse complement strand
TACTCCCTATTCCCCACTCCCCATTAGCAGTTACTTATTCATAAATTTTGAAAAGCTGCTATTTTTAACTTTATTAAACTAATTTTAATTGAGTTTTCCGTAATCTTAAGTTTATCACTTGTTTTAATAACTACACGATTAAATACTTGTCGAATCAGATAATATAATATAGGAGGATTGTATTATATGGTACAAAGAATTATTAGCAATCGTTACAAGATTGTTAAAGTTCTAGCAGAAGGTGGTTTTGGTAAGACTTTTTTGACCGAAGATACACATTTGCCATCTGGTCGCCACTGCGTAATTAAACAGCTTAAGCCTGTCACAAACAATCCTCAGATTTACAAACTGGTTCAAGACAGGTTTCAGCGCGAAGCTGCAATTTTGGAGGAACTGGGAAACGGCAACAATCGGATTCCCAATTTATTTGCCTATTTTTCTGAACAAGATCAGTTTTATTTGGTTCAAGAATATATTCAGGGGAAAACCCTTACTAATAAGGTACAAACAGAAGGTCCGTTAAGTGAGAGTGCTGTTAGGGAAATACTCAAGAGTCTGTTGTATGTTCTCAACTACGTGCATAGCAAACAAATTGTCCATCGGGATATTAAGCCAGACAATGTGATTCTGCGGGACTCGGATAACGTACCAGTATTAATCGATTTTGGCGCAGTCCGAGAATCGATGGGCACAGTTGCGAATTCTCAAGGTAATGCCATTAGTTCGATTGTCATTGGGACACCGGGATTTATGCCTGCAGAACAGGCAGCAGGCAGACCTCTTTATAGCAGCGACCTGTACAGCTTGGCACTAACGATGATTTATCTGCTGACTGGGAAAATGCCACAGGAGTTGCACGATTTTAAAACTGGAAACATGATCTGGCATCAATACGCAATGAATGTCAGTCCAAGTTTTAGAGCAATACTTGATAAAGCGATCGCCTACAATCCAAACGATCGCTACGCCACAGCCAAAGAAATGCTTGAGGCTTTGCAATCTCCTCCTGTTCACCCTACAGTACCGAGTCCTCACTACACACCTGCATCCCCGACCCCTGTAGGGCAATCTTCTGAACCGCCTACAATTATAGGGCAACGCGGCAATCCTCCCCAGTACGTCTCGCCCACAGTTACTCCAAATTCACCGTCAAATGCAGTAGGAGGAGGCGGCACATTTAATACCTCGATCCCAGTGCCACAGGAAATTCAAGGGTGGAACTGGGGAGCATTTATGATGGCACCTTTTTGGTGTTTAACAAATCAGGTTTGGATTGGGTTGATATGCTGGATACCCTATATTGGATTCATTGCTGTACTACCGATGATGTTGATCCTAGGTGGTAAAGGTAATGTTTGGGGTTGGAGAAGTCGCCAATGGCGGAGTATTCAAGATTTTAAAGCCCATCAAAGAGCCTGGGCAAAAGCAGGTATAATCACTTACTCTAGCTTTGCAGCTTTATTCGTGCTACTGGTTTTTATCGGTGCAAATACTCCAAAAGATAAAAAATCTCAGGAAAGTCAGGTCACTCCTACTCCCAGCACATTTGATTCTCAAACACCAGAACCTTCAACTGGCAACTGTCCGCAAGTCGAAATTGCTAGCTTGCAAGCCTACACTTACAAAACTGGTCTATTCTCAATCGATGTTCCCCAAGGATGGACTAGAGGAGACAACACTAAATCAAATGAGGCACTTGTATTTTGGGAAGACAAAACTCCAAATTTCCTTGCCTTTATTCAGGTGAATATCTTCGCCGCAAATGGCAACCAAACCAACGAGCAGTTAACCGAGATTTTGAAAAGAGTTGTTAACGGTTCTTTCAGTTTAAAACCGGGCTTCAGTGCAAAGCAACCCGTATTGCTAAGGGATAATAGAGTCAGGATTAGTTGGCGTTATACAAAAAAAGTTGATGGTGTTACAGGCAACCTCTTTGGCAACAGCTTCATCGCACAGCGCGGTGACAAAATTTCTATTTTAATGATTGCCGTACCCCAAGAGCAATACTCTAAGCTACTACAGTCGGTGAACCAAATTTTACTCAGCTACACAATCAACCCTTCGGCTCCCTTGCCTCAATAAATATATATGAAAATTCCTCTTAGACAATCCTGTAAGGGTGGGGGAACCCCGCCCCTACCTCTAATCGTCAAAATTATGATTCAATTAAGACAAATTTGCGAATGTTAGAATTATGGCGATTGAGTCGGCGTGCTGAGACAGCATTGAGTAAAAGCCGCCAAGCATTCAAAGACAACATGGCCGAATCTACCATATCCAGAAAGCTCTTAATTTTTCTTTGCTTTAGTGCTACTATAGTCCAATGCAATTTTAGGTAATTTTTAATATCTTCAAGGGCAGGGATGTTCGAGCGGTGCTTTTCATCAACCAAGGCGTAAATCCTTTCCTTGATCAAGATATTCGTATCCAACCGCTGTTGCAAAGAAAACTTTTGATTATATGCACCAACCCAAATAGTGCGGTATGCAAGACATTGATTCAGGAAAATGGCATCGCCAAACTGGGCAATGCGAATCCAGGAATCAATATCATCGCAGTTGGCATCGAGTTTGGAGTCCCAACCACCAGTTTGTAAGAAAGCGTCGCGGCGACAAGCTACCTGAACAGGAGTGCCTAATGGGAGAAGCTCTAGCAGCATACTATAATGAATATCTGCTTGTGGGACATAAAAAGCCAACCCAGGCCCAACTTGAGGTGTGCGACTGAGTTCGACTTCTTGAGAGTCTACCTGCGCTGCAACGCAAGAGCAGATCGCAGCCTCTTCTCTCCGTGTGATCGCCTTGGCCATTTCCTCCAGACAATTCGGAGCTAAGTAATCGTCATCATCCAAAAATTTAATCCAGTCTCCGCTGGCTTTAGAAACTCCAACATTTACCGTTGCTGCATGACCTTGGTTCACCTCATTGCGATGGTAAACAAGGCGCGATTCGGCATCAACAAGCGCAGCACTTATGCCTTTGACATAATCGGACGTACCGTCAGATGAGCAATCATCAGCTACAACCACCTCACAGGCAATTGTCTGGTTCAGGGCAGAGTCAATAGCTCGTTGCAACAACTTTACACGGTTGTAGGTCGTGATGACAACGCTAAATTTCATACATCCACCACTTAAATTTCAGTTTTAATGATACATACAATCCATGTCAATACCATGATGGTGGATAAATTATTAATTTAAAATGTCTAGACTATAAAGTCCTTATCGATTTATTATAATTGATCGTGAGTTTTTGGCAAATTATGAACGCTCAACAGATCATCCGCTCCATTGAAGCGGAACAGCTAAAATCTAATCTGCCCACTATATATGTGGGCGACACAGTTAGAGTCGGAGTCAAAATTAAAGAGGGCGAAAAATTCCGCGTCCAACCATATGAAGGAGTGGTAATTGGCAAACGCAATGGCGGGATCAATGAAACTATTACCGTCCGGCGTGTGTTTCAAGGCGTGGGCGTCGAGCGGGTATTTCTCCTGCATTCTCCTCGAATTGACAACATAAAAATATTACGTCGTGGTAAGGTACGACGTGCTAAGCTTTACTATCTGCGTGATCGGGTTGGTAAGGCGACTCGAATCAAGCAACGCTTTGACCGCCCTTTGTGAGGTTAGAGCATATAATCGGAGAAGGCTTAACGTTGAAAGCGGCATCAGCCGCTAATTTATTACCTCAAGTGAAATCAAGTACAATAAACGCTAAATTGCGTTATACTTAAAAAAGTTCAACGTAATAGCTGAATCAAAGACAGCTTGTGCGCTCTTAGTTCAGTTGGTAGAACGCAGGTCTCCAAAACCTGATGTCGGGGGTTCAAGTCCTCCAGGGCGCGCTATTAGCAAAAAAAAAAGCCCGAAATCAGTGCAATATATGCTAAAATAGCAGTGAGTACTACAAATTTCGGATTAAAATATTTGTGTGTACAGCTTGTTGCTTCAAGCAAGTTGATTTGAGCAACAGTTGTCATCAATAGAGAGAGAAATTAAGATGTAATAGCTGTATAGGCAGTTGGGGGAGATCAACGACAGTGGCAAAAAAAAACGAAGCAGAAATGCCACAAACCACTAATGGGTTCAGCATTGGGAACTTTTATCAAGGAATTAGAGAAGAGTTCGACAAAGTGGTTTGGCCCAGTCGCCAGCAGTTGGTGAGTGAATCAGCAGCTGTGTTGCTAATGGTGACACTCTCCGCATGCTTAATATTTTTAGTCGATAGATTCTTTATTTGGGCAGCAGATAAGGTGTTCTGATGACTTATGCAACAGACGAACAATATAACTCTGGGCTGCAGTCGGAGGAAAGCTCAACAGACACAGCGAATGATTCCCAAGAAGTTCGTTGGTATGCAGTACAAGTAGCCTCAGGCTGTGAAAAGCGTGTCAAGACAAATTTGGAGCAGCGCATTCAAACATTTGATGTGGCTGATAAAATTGTCGGCGTGGAAATTCCACATACGCCAGCCGTGAAAATCCGTAAAGATGGCAGTCGCCAGCACACAGAAGAAAAGGTTTTCCCTGGCTATGTGCTAGTTCGGATGATGATGGATGATGACACATGGCAGGTAGTGCGAAACACCGCTCATGTAATTAATTTTGTCGGCTCAGAACAAAGACGCGGCACTGGCAAAGGTCGTGGTCACGTCAAACCAGTGCCACTTTCCCATACAGAAGTCGAAAGAATCTTTAAACAGACTAGCGAACAAGAGCCAGTTCTCAAAATTGATATGGCTACTGGTGATAAGATCATCGTGCTTTCTGGTCCATTTAAGGACTTTGAAGGTGAAGTGATTGAAGTCAGTCCGGAACGGAATAAGCTAAAAGCTTTGCTTTCGATTTTTGGACGCGATACACCAGTAGAATTGGAATTTAATCAGGTAGAAAAACAGAGCTAATATAGATGGCGAAGAAAATTACGGCGGTCATTAAACTGGCACTAAATGCTGGAAAAGCCAACCCAGCACCGCCAGTGGGACCAGCCTTGGGTCAGCATGGCGTCAACATCATGATGTTCTGCAAGGAATACAACGCCAGAACAGCAGATCAAGTTGGGATGGTAATTCCGGTAGAGATTTCGGTATTTGAAGACCGGAGTTTTACATTTGTTCTCAAAACTCCACCAGCATCGATCTTAATTACCAAAGCAGCGAAAATTGATAAAGGCTCTAACGAACCCAATAAAAAGAAGGTTGGGACGCTTACAAGAGTACAGTTACGGGAAATTGCCCAAACTAAAATGCCTGACCTCAACGCCAACGATGTTGATGCGGCAATGAAAATTATCGAAGGCACCGCCAGAAACATGGGCGTCACGATTAGCGATTAGTTAGTAGGGGCGAA
>CAZZYE010000051.1:0-858 GCA_964658145.1 uncultured Stigonema sp. | reverse complement strand
CGCCCCTACAGTGGCTAATGGCAACGAACAATTAGCAATTAGCAATTAGCAACCAACAACCAACAAAATTGTATCGGGGGAGAGGCACAGCTTCGTAATTAACCCCAAAAGAGAAAGAAAAATGGTGAAAAAAGTATCGCGCCGACTACAGGCGCTGCAAACAAAAGTAGAAGACAGAGACTATCAACCTCTAGATGCATTAGCCCTGCTGAAGGAAACCGCAACAGCAAAGTTTACCGAAGCAGCTGAAGCGCATATCCGGTTAGGAATTGACCCTAAGTATACAGACCAACAGCTGCGGACAACGGTAGTACTGCCTAAAGGTACAGGACAAATAGTTCGTGTAGCAGTTATTGCCAGAGGGGAAAAGGTAACAGAAGCAACCAATGCCGGTGCGGATATCGTTGGCTCAGAAGAGCTAATTGACGAAATTCAAAAAGGTATGATGGACTTTGACAAGCTGATCGCTACCCCAGATGTCATGCCACAGGTGGCGAAGCTTGGTAAGTTGCTAGGTCCTCGTGGTCTGATGCCATCACCAAAGGGTGGAACAGTGACATTTGACTTAGCAGGTGCGATCGCCGAATTCAAAGCAGGTAAATTAGAATTCCGAGCTGATCGTACTGGCATTGTCCATGTTATGTTTGGTAAGACATTGTTCTCGCCTGAAGATTTACTCGTCAATTTGAAGGCGTTGCAAGAAACAATTGACCGTAACCGTCCTTCAGGAGCCAAAGGTCGTTACTGGCGTACAATCTACGTGTCTGCTACTATGGGACCATCAATTAGAGTTGATGTCAACGCCTTACGCGATCTGAAACAAAATGAAGCAGCATAAATAGCTAATTGCTAATTGTT
>CAZZYE010000050.1:13282-17787 GCA_964658145.1 uncultured Stigonema sp. | reverse complement strand
GGGAGAGAAAACCTTAACTCTCCTTTAATTTCTGTCTTTTACCTAATGGTTACGATTTTTAGAATCTGGTTACGAGTGCAGTACTCGGACATACTAGGTCATTGGACAAACCTACAATCCGTGTAGGGTCAAAACTTAAGATATCTGCTTCTTAAGTTTAATAGGAGCGTTAAATTATGAGCTAAAAACGTTCCCTTGCGGTAAAACTAATTGATTTTACCTGCTCTAAAAAAGCTTGCTTAATCAATTCTTGCAAGGCTTGACTTAAAAATCTTCTAGCACGGTACTTTTTAAGTCAACTCAATTAATATTATATCAGGAATTTGTGGAGGTACGATCGGAGAATAGCGACATTTTTTGTTAACTGTTGTTAACGCTCCAACAGTTTTAAAATTATTTTATGTTCCATGATCTAAATAATAGCAACTTTTAACCGGACTACTCAGATGTAATTTCTACTTCGCGAGGTTCTACTCTCTCAACCCCCTCAACTCCAGATTTCTTGGTCGTATACTCCGTCTTAGCATCTGCTACCAGATCTCGAAACGACTCTTCCGCTTCGGCAAAAACGGTTTGAGCATTTTCAAATGCCTCAAATCCCCAAACCAGAGTATTCTTCGTCACCTCTTTTGCAGACTCTGAGAGAGATTCACCCAGTTTAGGAAGAGATTCACCCAGCCGAGGATCTTTCTCAACAGCCTTGCCGACAACATCCACAACAGGTGCCATAATCACTGCACCAACACCAACTGCTAAAGCTGTTAACGGCTCAAGTCCAAGGAGTAGGGCTTCAAGCTCCATGATGTAAGTTTAACCTCATTAGGTAAAGAACATATTTACACCTTTAAGTCTAACCTGTTTAAGTAAAGAATAGGTAAAGAAATTTTGCATTATGTTTCGCCGATCCAAATTCTGCTTCTATAAAATTCTTATTATATTTTTGAAATACACATAGCCATGCCCCGATTCGGGCTGGTAGGGGCGAACGGCCGTTCGCCCCTACAAGTCTGAAAAGACCATTATCCGTTACTACACAAGATGTTCAATTTGTACAGTGCGTAAGTCCTACTTTCTACAGGCAGACTATTTTCAAGCAAGTACTGTTATCTTTAATATAAAGAGAAGCGATCGTAAGTAATCATCCAACATTATATGAATGACTCATCTACAGTCTCCTGTGAAGCGGTGGAATCTGACGAGGAACCTCCGTTGCCGCAGGCTAGGCTAAAACGAGTGAAAGCCCAGGATATCAAAGATCTATACTGCGATAAGCAACCTGCCGAGATTTCCGCAGAAATTACGGCACTTCCCTCTGGTTGGCAGCCAGCAGCCTTTCATCGATTACCTAGATATCAAGCGATCGCTGTCTACCAGTCCCTGGATATCGACGTACAACAGCGGCTGATAGAAGACTTCAAGAGACGGGATGATATAAACATTTCTCAGGAGTTATCACCTAAAGAGCGAGTGCAACTGTTTGAGTTACTCTACACACCAAACTCTCATGAGGATGCACATGGGTCGATGGAAAGCGACGATTCCAATGGTCCTCTAGCTATTGTAAAGCAGCGATGGCTCTGGCTATTTGTGCTGCTCCTTGCTAGTACTTGTACTACTGCTGTAATTAAAAGTCAGGAAGATATTCTGCAGCAGGTAGTTGTATTGGCTAGCTTTATTCCCCTACTGATTGCCTATGGGGGAAATGTCAGTACGCAAACGGCAACCGTAGTGGTTCGTGCGCTTCACCAAAAGAAGGCTAAGCTAAATGATCTCCTGCGACAATTTCTGTACCGAGAGATGACGGCTAGCATTCTGCTTGGGGCAATTTTAGGACTCTTGGTGACTCTTGAGGCATTTCTTATGCAAGATAATCCTATGGTGGCGCTGGTGGTGGGGCTAAGTCTGTTTGCGATCTCGGTCTTAGCCTCCCTCTGTGGTTCGATGCTGCCGTTTTTCTTCCAAGTTTTAGGATGCGATCCAGCTTTAATGTCAGCGCCAATGGCTGCTACCCTCGTGGATGTGGCAGGAATCTTGATCTACCTATATATAGCGCGACTGATTTTACATATCTAGGGTGCTGGGGCTTAAGCTCCCCAACCTACAGGTATTATAAGTCGGCGAAGATGATATAATAACTTAATTCAGCCAACCAAAACTGGTTCTCATTTTTAAAAGTTACAAAGCTTGCTGACATTTCTAAAAGAACCGCAGGTGACAATCTGGAGGGATTAGCAACTGGGTAGCCCCATCAGCAGAGGCAAAAAGCGCAGCTTGCCCAGTTTGATGAACCCCTTCCAGATGACTTGGTAGCACGATTTGGCAAGGACAAACAGCAATGGGAATTAGTGTCTCGTCCTGAACGACGACTGAGGCTGAAGTAGACCAGAGTTTAACAGCCATGCAACAAGTGCGCGATCTAACGGGAACGTCTCCTATACCGCTTTGACTTGGCGACTTCTTTAGCTTTACGCTTGTTTTTCTCCAAAGGAGTTTCAAAGTGACGATGTTTCTTTATATCTGGAAAAATCCCTGCCTTGGAAACTTCTCGCTTAAATCTACGTAAGGCTGACTCAATGCCTTCATTTTCTCCCATAATTATTTGGGTCATTCTCTCTCCTACTTAATTAACTTAATTGGTAGCTAAGTGGTTGGATATAAACAATCCAGTAAAATGTAAGTGAAAAAGGGCAGACTCCTTGTCTGCCCAAAATAACCGAGATTTAAATTCTCTGCTTGGGATGAAACAATTGGAGAAAGAGCCAAGACTCATGTCAAAGCTTAGTAGCGGCGAGAGTATCCGCCTCCTCCTCCTCCACTATTGTTTCCCCGTCTACCACCACCAAACGAATCTCTATCTTCCCGTGGCTTGGCCTTATTAACCTTTAGGTTACGACCCATCCACTCAGCAGTGTCGAGGGCTTCTATCGCTGCAGCTTCTTCTGCATCTGTTCCCATTTCTACAAAAGCGAAACCGCGCAAACGACCAGTTTCCCGATCTTTTGGCAATTGAACGCTCTTCACAGTTCCATATTCTGCAAAGACTTGTTTTAGGTCATCTTCTCCAACTTCATAAGAGAGATTACCGACATAAATTGACATA
Source organism: uncultured Stigonema sp. (assembly GCA_964658145.1). GTDB lineage: Bacteria > Cyanobacteriota > Cyanobacteriia > Cyanobacteriales > Nostocaceae > Stigonema. The sequence goes on along the minus strand of CAZZYE010000050.1, from coordinate 14,687 downwards.
AAAACATCTCCAGAATCAAATAGAGTAAAGATTTAGATTCGGAGAGACGCTTGTAAATAAATAAGCACAAACCGCATAACCGAAAATAATCCTCAACTATTATAGCATGGAATGTATGATCTGTGTTTGCTAGACCATATACTGCGTCAACTCTGCCACAGTCTTCTTATGCAATTTGTACATCATCCCGTTGCAATAAGGAAAATAATGTGCTAAATGGAATGCTAGGCTGATCTTCAATGAGATCCAATTCAACTGCGGAGAGTGCTTTGGGCTTCATCTTTTGTTGGTCGCACACCACACAAGGTCAATGTTAAAGATACAGGCATTGGAATTCCACGCGATCTCCCCACAAAGCAACATAAAACTTTTTATTCTTTCCGTTGCATTTAGGGATGGGGTAATTACGAATTACGAATTGCAGCGAAGCGACTTGAAGCTTGAACCGTGACTGTCGGCGCTACTTTAAATACCAATCTCTAATATTTATGAATTTTGTGGGATTTGCTATCGTAAAATTTGCTCTTTAATGTACAATGCAGTCGCTTTTTCTGAACACACATTATTCCACCAATCTAACGTTTTCTGCTGCAACTCAGCTAAGTGTGCCGGAGAATTTAACAATTCTTTAAGCGTCTTTTGTAAATCTTTCCAGGTTTCAAGTTCGATAATAGGTGAACCTCGATATAGTCGAGTTTTAGGCAAAGGAGCGGAGATGATGATACAACCTGCTCTCATTGCTTCAAAATGTCGGAATGTCTCGCTACTATTATAGCCACTAGGACAAATCACAATCTTGCTATCATATAGCATCTGGGCATATGTTGTAACGTCTAGACCCTTCATGAAACCATTTGTGAATCGAATATAAGAATTAGGAAACTTATTGGAAAAATCTATCAGTTTAAAATCTTCTCTAACAATCTTATCAATTTTTTGATCAATCCTTTGAGAAATGACAGGCAATAAACCTAAAATGCTATTCATCTTATACAAGCTTCTATGTAATGCATAGCGATTAGTATTGAAGCTGCCAGAGAAAAAAATGTTTAATTTGCGATCGCAAATCGGAACCATAGGGAGTTGCTTCAGATCGCGCATATATCCTAACGGGAAAGAGAATATATGTTGATCTATATAATCCTCATTGGGAAGATAGCACTTAAAAATTGCCCAGAAATATTTACACAAATGTAATGGAGTTGAAGATGTCTCGTCAGAAATATAAATAAGAACTTTCTTCTTTTCCCCTGTAAGAACAATTGGGCTAGGAGGATTCACTGTTCCATTACTTGCATACAATATAAATTCAAATTCATCTACTTTGCTCCCTAATTCTTGAGCGACATATTTGGAAATATTGTTGAGAAATTCGCGCTCGACTAAATCTTCGTATGTGTATCTC
>CAZZYE010000050.1:0-13272 GCA_964658145.1 uncultured Stigonema sp. | reverse complement strand
TGGTAATTGGTAATTGGTAAAAAGTTTAATTCTCATTACCACTTACCAACCTAGGGGATAGTATAAATTTAAGCGGACACGATATTAGTAGTGTTCATAGACTGAAGATACCTCCAACTCACGCCAGTATGTTGCCACAAATTTTATCGTAAAAAGCTACGCGATCGCACTCGTCTCGATCAAAGACACCTCTGTAGTCAAGAGGAAACTCACAAAACTGGCAATGGCAATCACTGATACCATCGCCGTATCAGAAAGTACGCTCAGAATCACCGTCGTGCTGATTGGCGTTTTGGTAATTGCCACATTTACCGCCGCCATCATGCAGACCATGGCAATTGTCGGATGGATTTGTGGAACTGCTAGAGCAACAGCCAAGCCTACTGCTGCGCCAATATAAAATAAAGGGAAGATGAATCCCCCCCGGAAACCGGAGTGGAGAGTGCAACAGATAGCCAGCATCTTAACAAAGGTTGACGGTAGGCAAACAACTACTGAACCGTATTGGTCTTTTTACTGCACATTTTGCTTTTTGTCAAGCAGGATATTTTTCCTTCATTAAATCACAGTAATCAAATATTTTAAGGGATTCTACTGAACGGATAAAAATAAATATTTGGTAAATTATATAAAAACTCCCTAACACACGCAAAAAGAAATATTTCAAACATGAGCTTACCAAATGCTCAGACCACGGCGTTGCTGAATACAGGTATGAATTGCCCTCATCCCCAACCCTTCTCCCAAGAGGGAGAAGGGAGCTAAATTCTTTCCCCTCTCCCTCTTGGGAGAGGGTTAGGGTGAGGGTCAATGGTTTGGCAATATTCCAAAATCATTCCTCAATTCAGCAACGCCCAGACCACTGGCGTGAATTAAGTTTTAATCGTTAACAGTTGCCGTTTCCTTAAGTTGAGTCTTAATGAATACAATTATACAAAAGCTTTTAGTTCCACACTACACAGAATACTTGGCAGTGTCTCATGAATTGCTCATCCTAGAAACCTCTTCAGGTATTCAACGGTTTGCTGATGTCCCCAACGAAGTCATGCTAGGAAAAGATGTCAGACTCGCTTTTTCAGAATTATTAGGATCTGAAAATTATCTGCTCGACATCCTTGCAGGACGGCAGAATAGTTTTGAATTAAAAGGTATTGATCTGCATAAAGAATCTAGTACTTTATATATTGATTTATATATTACACGTTTTGAAAATGGGTTGATTGTCTTATTGCAAGATGCAACAGAAAGGGTGTTTTTGGAGCAAAGATTAGTACAGGCAAATAATGAAGCCAATCTTTTATTAAATGCGGTATCTGCTTCTCACAATTACATTGATAAAATTATTACGTCCATAACAGATGCATTGTTGCTAACAACGCCGTCAGGAAATATAATAACAGTAAATCCAGCAGCAATTGATTTGTTTGAGTATAGCCAAGAAGAATTAATCAATCAACCAATTTCCAAAATTCTTGCTGACGAAAATTTCTTACTGCCAGATTGTCAGCATAATTCCCGATCTCGAAGTGAATTTTTGAAGGATTGCGAGGTCGTTTGTCAAACCCAAACTGGAAAAAAGCTGACTGTCGCCTTTTCTGGATCTGTGATTCAGACTCAAATAAAGGGCTTACAACATTTTGTTTATATCGGTCGGGATATCACACAGCGCAAACAGGCAGAGGAGTCGCAGCGCCAAGCACACGACGAGTTAGAACGCCGGGTCGCCGAACGGACAAGAGAGCTAGAAACTGCACTCAAGACATTACAGGTAGAGATAGCAGAGCGCATCCAAGCCGAAGATGAACAGCTCGAAAGCATTCAGCGCTACTGCTTCTTGGCAGACATCATGCCCCAAATTGTCTGGACGACCCGGAAGGACGGTACACTTAATTACTATAATCGACGCCTTTACGACTATACCGAAATGACGTTCGAGCAGGCAAAAGATTGGGGCTTTACGGCGGTGCTGCATCCGGATGATCGACAACTTTACACTGAGCAGTGGGCGATCGCTTTACAAATCGGCTCTAGCTATGAAATTCAATGTCGTTTGAAAAGAGCATCAGACGGGATGTATCGCTGGCATTTAGGTCGAGCGCTACCGATGCGAAATCATCATGGGGAAATTGAGCAATGGGTAGCTACGTACACAGACATCCACGAGCAAAAACTTGTAGAAGAGCAGCTGAATATAGCGCATGACTTGTTAGAACTCAAAGTTCAAGAACGAACAGCAAAATTAAAGCAGGAAATCGCAGAGCGTAAGATTGCTGAAGTTGCACTACGTGAAAGTGAAGTACGCTTCAAGACCTTTATGAACAATAGCCCTGCTATCGCTTTTATGAAGGACTCTCTTGGGCGCTACGTTTACATTAACAAGACGTTTGAGCGCATTTTCAACATTAAACTGGCTAGTTTGCAAGGCAAAACGGATTTCGATTGGTTGCCTGAAGAGACGGCAAAACAGGTACATGAAAATGACATCTATGTCCTCTCTACAGGTAAAACTGCACAGATAATTGAAACTATTCCTACACCAGATGGATGTCTTCATTACTGGTTAGTCTTCAAGTTTCTCTTTAAAGACGGTGAGAGACGACGGTTAATCGGAGGGATGGCGGTTGATATCACCGATCGCCAACTCTTGGAACAACAGCTTTTTGAAGAAAAAGAACTGGCTCAGGTGACGTTGCAATCTATCGGGGATGCTGTAATCACAACCGATGCGTCTGGGCAAATAAAATATCTTAACCCAGTTGCAGAAGAAATTACTGGGTGGAGTCTACAAGATGCACAAGCAAAGCCGTTGGCAGAGGTATTTAAGGTTGTTAACGAAAACACTCGCCAATCAGTAGAAAATCCCGTAGAACTCGCCTTAAGTTCTGGCTGTACTGTCAGTCTTAGCAAAGATAGTGTCCTGATTACCCGCAAGGGCAATATAGTTGCCGTAAACGACTCCGCCGCACCAATCCGCGCTAGTGATGGCAAAATTGTCGGTGCAGTCATGGTGTTTCAAGACGTTACCCAAACACGCAACATGGCACGTCAATTATCTTGGCAGGCGTCTCACGATCCTTTAACCGGACTATTCAATCGCAGCGAATTTGAGCGCCTTTTGGAATTGGCTTTGAGCAGCGCCAAGATAAAAAATCAACAACACGCACTGTGTTATCTAGATTTAGATCGATTCAAGATTGTCAACGACACTTGCGGTCATGTCGCTGGCGATGAACTATTGCGCCAAGTTACGACGCTGTTTCAATCTCAGGTGCGCTCCTCCGACACTTTAGCACGTCTGGGAGGAGATGAATTTGGCATCCTGCTTGAAGGTTGCCCTCTAGAGCCAGCATTCCGGATTGCCAACAAGCTCGTGCAGTGTATCCAAGAGTTTCGTTTTGTGTGGCAGGACAAAACTTTCCAGATTGGTGTCAGTATCGGGTTGATTGCGATCGACGCAGACAGTGAAAGTATGAATAGCGTATTAAGTGCTGCTGACGCGGCTTGCTACGTTGCCAAAAACAAAGGACGTAATCGCGTACATATCTATCAAGCCGACGATAGTGAATTAGCGAAAGCTACAAGCGAAATGCAATGGGTGACGCGGATTACTCAAGCTCTGGAAGAAAATCGTTTTTGCCTTTATTATCAGACAATTGTCCCCACGACCCCAACTGAGTCTAGTGGGGAACATTACGAAGTTCTGCTGCGCCTTATCGATGAAATGGGTCAGGTGGTGTCCCCAATGGCGTTTATTCCAGCTGCTGAACGCTACAATCTCATGCAAGCGATTGATCGCTGGGTGATCAGCACACTCTTTACCACTCAGGGACAACACTATCGAGAAGCTGGTTGTAACTGTCTGTATGCTATCAATCTCTCTGGTGCAAGTATTAACGATGAACAGTTTATTGAATTTTTACATGAGCAGTTTACCTTACACCAGATCCCACCAGCATTAATTTGCTTTGAAATTACCGAAACTGTGGCGATCGCTAATCTAGGCAAAGCCGCTCAATTCATCCAAGCGCTCAGGGAACTAGGCTGTCGCTTCGCCTTAGACGATTTTGGCAGTGGTATGTCCTCTTTTGTCTATCTCAAAAATCTGCCAGTGGATTACCTAAAAATTGATGGCAGCTTCGTCAAGAATATTGTCGATGAGCCGATTGATTTGGCAATGGTAGAAGCAATCAATCAAATTGGTCATGTCATGGGCATCAAAACTATTGCTGAGTTTGTCGAAAATCAGGACATCTTGGAAAAAATCAGAGCGCTGGGAGTGGATTATGCCCAAGGTTATGGGATTGCCAAACCACGCCCTTTTTACAGCAATTTTCAGGTAATTGAACCACAAACTACGGTAAGGTGAAGATAGAGTGGTTGTTCCCCCACGGATGTAACCGTTGTCAACTCCCCCCCACCTGAATCCTTACAAATAGTCTTTGTATTACGATCGCCTTAACGTGACTCGTCAGAAGTATTGTTGTAATAACAAAATTTTTCCGTTGCTAAAACTAAACCTTGTGGTTTTTTCGGATGCTAGCTGTTTAAATAAACGCTTAAAATCGACAGCAACACGCTATAAGAATTTCTTAATTGTGAATTGCGAATTGGTATAACCTATGCCGAATTGGTTACGAGCGAAATATTTTGGCATTAAAAGCCCCGAAGTAAATCTACTTGTGCATGTCCTCTGCTTAGCTACCTCAATCATGGCTTGCAGCGTTTTGGATTATACCATTGCCAGTTCTATATTTTTGATGCAGGTAGGAGTAGAAAATATTCCTCTGGCGTTTATCATTTTTGGCTTAGTTTCAATACCAATTTACGCGATATTTTCTCAAGTAGTAGATAATTTCTCTTGTCAATTGGTATTCCGATATTTATTACTGATTTATATTCTGCTAGTACTGATACTACGTGCATTGGTTAATACCTATAATCCGGTCTTCTTTTACGCTATTTATATCGCTTCTTATTTTCACTGTATACTGCTGCTTGATATTGTCTTTCCCAGCTTAGTTTCCGACTATTTTACGACACTACATTGGAAACGATACATAGCCTTTTTATCAATGGCGATGGCAATAGGGGCTTTATTAGGAGGTGGTTTAGCAACGCTATTGGCGATTTATCTCAAGCCTGAGAATATGCTTTTGAGTCTTCCCATTTTCTATGGGATTGCTATTGCCCAATCATTTTACCTAGAGCGATCGCACAAAAAGTTAAAGTCCACCAAACAAGAAGCAAAAACCAGTCTACTATTGGCATTAAAAACTTTTCTACCGCTAGTTAATCGCTACCCTTTGATTATCTTCCTAGCGACAAAAACTCTCTTGTTTGTTATCCTTTACAGTATTGCGGAATTTCTCTACTTAAGGATTTACTCTCAAACATTTCCCAACGCTCAAGCACTAACAAGCTTTTTGGGAATGCTGCGGGTAGCCTTCGGCGTATTACAGTTGCTTGTAGCCTATTTTTTTACCCGATTGATGGTGGTGCGCTGGGGGGTAAGTAGGATGAATTTAGTATATGGAATTACAACACTAGCCAGCTTCATAGCACTAGCGGTCAATTTCAACTTACCAATCGCTATAGTTGCTAACATTAATTCTAATCCCCTGTACAAAGGCATCGAGCAACCCATTTCTAACTTGAACTACAATGCTATTCCTCATCGTTTTGTAGGACAGGTAAGGGCTATTACCGAAGGGTTATTTTACTCCCTTGGTTTAGCCTTAGCTGGTGTTTTGTTGTGGTACTTCCAACAAGTTTTTACGCTATCACAAATTACTTTCGTTGGTATAGCCTTCAGCTTGCTGTTTTTGGGACTGCGCTACCTCCAGGGCAAAAAATATTACCAATCGCTGGTGACGGTGTTGCAAGACGATGTGATTAACTTAGATAATGCGGGTAAACAAGCCTTGCAGGTAGTAGCCAAATCTAATGATGAAGTGCGCCAGCTACTCAACAGCGATGAACCCGATGCTCAACTTTTAGGGATTGAATTAGTAGGACGCAGTTCTAACCCCTCTCTATTCCTTGGGGAAGTCCAACCTTACTTGAAATCATCGCGACCAGAAGTAATAAATGCTGCTGTTGCTACTATTGGTCAGGTAAGGACGCGCAAAGCAGAAGATATTCTGTTTAAGTATTTACAGCCACACTATCATCTGCTTGCTCAAACTTTAGAGTGGCAACAGCAAATTCCAGGCAACGATTGCAACTGGCAACCTTTGTTGGTTGCCTTGGAAGACTATCATCAAAGACTACTGCGGCGTGTTTTGCAAGTGCTTTCCGAACTTGGCGATCGCAGTATTGTAAATTGCGTGCAGCAAATTTTGCACAGCCGTGATGAACGCCAACGGGCAACCGCAGTGGAAACGTTAGCTTCCTTCAAGCAACGCCGTTTTGTCCAACCGATTCTCCCTTTGCTAGAACGCACAGCTAAAACACCGACGCCACAACTGCAACAGCTTACACAGCACGTGAACGATCGCAAATTGCTGCACCAAGCTTGGTATTCTGGGGAACGCTGGATTCGCATTGGGGCACTTCTTAACGCAGTCCGAAACCAGCCACTGAGACAAGATTTAGCATCCTTAATAGCAGAAGCAAGCACAGACAACGATCCCCTTGTCCGTGCTTGCGTTGGTGTGACAAAACTCCAAGATGATTTCGTCATGAACCGCCTGCTGTTTCTCAAAACTACACACTTATTAAAGAACTTAACCTTCGACGAATTGCTGATTGTAGACAATGCCTTGAGACAGGTAGAGTTCAAAGCAGGCGAAATTATTTGTACAGAAGACAGCTTTGCTTCATATTTCCACATTATTTATCAAGGCAGTGTCCGCGTTCTCAAAAAAACGGGCGAACGGCAACAGCAATTAGCGCGGCTCACTTGCGGGCAGCACTTTGGTGAGATGGAATTGTTTGACGACAGTCCGCTTTCGATTACGGCAGTTGCGGATACTAATTGCACGCTGCTGATTTTAGGGAACAACCGCTTTCACAGTCTGCTCATCCAATGTCCAGAAATTATGTTGGAAATTGGCAAAGTATTAAGCAGAGACTTACGTGAGACTAACGAGCGATTGAAGCATTTGTCTCATTTTATGCATATAGCTCTAGATCGCGAATGGTTTAACTTTTAACTTACTGAGCAACGCCAATTTTTAAATTTATCCTTGCTTCCTTGTTAAAATAACTACATACTGTAGAGGTTGACCATTAAAAAAACGACGGTGATTATAAACATGAGTATCATGTAGTTTTAAAGTTCCTTTGGCAATCGCTTGATGATAAAAGCGAACAAATTCAGGAGGATTGCTTTGATTATCGTAGCTAGTTTTAGCAAGATTAAAAATTACCCAGGCTCCCTCTTCAATGAGATTGAGTGCAGCACTAAAAGCGGCAACAGGGATATGACCAGTACTAAGAGCAGAACAACAGACTAAACAATTTAATTTTTGCTCTTTAATGATATTGTTTGTTGACTCTGATAACTGAGTTAGGTTTTCAACAAAATAATGTTGGTAAACTCCTGGACATTCTCTCTTAGCTGCTATTGCGGCTTCAGGGAGAATATCTACTCCTACAATAGAAGTTACTCCCAATTGGGCTAATTTTTTGCCAAATAAACCACTACCTGCAGCAATTTCTAATATTTTGAGTTTCTCTACTGGTAAGCCTGTTTCTGTGATTTTATCGACTAAGAAAGATGACATAATTTCAGGTGAGAGACATTGGAGTATTTCAAGATTAATATATTCATATAACCCTGGAATACGATAAATTTCACTGTAATCGTGTAATTTTAACCGACGCTCTTGATCATTTTGGGTAATAAAGAAATACTCTTCATTAATGGGTAAATGTTCTGTATTACCGGGCAATCTAATTTGAAAATGAGTTGAAGTCATAACAAAAATTTTTCCTCTGTTAATAAACGATAAAGGTTGACAATCCTCACGTGAAAATTTTAATCAATTGCCAGAAATGTTACCATTTTAACTCGCTACCTATAGTTTGGTATAACGAAGAATATCTCGGTCTGAAATTAAAGCTTTTATTCCACCTTTATTGAATATCTTATTTGCTTCAATAGCGGGATTTTGTTTACTTGTTAATCGCCGTTGTAAAGGCTCTAAATACACCTGTTCACCAAGTCTACGACGTTCTAGCCCCAACATTGCTAATTCCAACATTCGCCTAGCGACATCAGCTAACATGATACCTTTAACTTCTGCCTCTAGACCCTCTCTCATTGCTGCTTCTCGCATCAACTTTAGTGTTGACCATTGAAATTGACTTAGCTCCTCCTGAGCTTCTGGTAAAGCTTTCAACAAACCTAAACTAAGGGCAGCTGGACAAGCTAAATTACCAGGTGGTTGTTGATCGCATAATCGATTTTCAAGGGTAAAGTAGCGGGAGATCCGAGCGGTAAACCAGTAGAAAGAGTTGTGCAAATTAATATCTGTTGATTCGGGATAGACAACTACTTCTTCCCCTGATAGGTATTTTCCCTTTGCTGGAGAACAATTGTAGTAATTAGCAAAGGTTGGATAGTGGTTTATTAGGATCGGAGTTTCATTCCTTTGTACATAAAGAGGTCGCAAGTTAGCGATTGCATCTCCGTAGTCTTTTATATCTGTAAAAGGCTGACTCGGAAGTCCGACTCGTGCTTCATCTGGCATCCACCAATCCCAAAACTTTTCTGCCACACATTGATACTCAGTATCGACTTTTCCCTGCCATATACTGGAGTTCGCTATCAGAGCAATTTGCGCTCCAGCAAAACCGTTAAAGACATTGGTTGCTCGAACAGCTTCTTCAGCAGAAGATAAGCTTAAGTGTACGTGAGAGCCAGAATTGACCGTAAACAAATAAAGTCCTGGACGAGGCTTGTCGTTAACTATCTCTCCTTCTGAAAATAGAGTATTCCAAGCCAATGTCCGTTGCTTAGCAATCACCAATTCTGGACTTGGTGGAGATACCGGATGAATACCACAACCAAGGAAGCTAACCTGATGCTCATTTGCAAAAGGGAGCAATTCTGTTAGCAGCGCGTCAATTTGTTGAGTGAGGGCGTGTAGGTTTCCAACATGGGCTAGTGAAAACTCTACTTTGCAAAATCCCGTTTCACAAGAAGCTACCGAATCGTTATATTCTCCCGGTTTTCTTGCTCCCACTACCTGGTGAGTTAGGGGGTCTACAACTGGTTTCCAGCCGCGATCGCTCAGATACTGCCACAGGGCATTGACGATTTCTAACTTTACCGCGCATCCATTGTTCTGTTCCACCAAAGGAAATTTTAATTCAGCCCCGATCCTCTGTCCAGAGATAAGTTTGGGTCTATCTAGTCCTTGCTGAAGATATTCGTATATTTTCGACACACCTACAGATTCCATCAAGTACCTCAACAACCGATTTAATTTTTGCCCATAATATGTCCCGAACCCCGGACTACAAATTTGTAACTGGTTAATTCTTGTAATCCTATTGGCCCGCGAGCATGGAGTTTGCCTGTAGCAATACCAATTTCAGCCCCCATGCCTAAAGTATCGCCATCGCAGAACATTGTGGAAGCGTTTACTAATACCACCGCAGAATCCACTTGATTTACGAATTGTTCGGTACGACTTTGGCTATCGGTGACGATCGCATCGGTGTGATGTGAACCCCATTGATTAATATGGGAAATTGCTTCATCTACGCTTTCTACTATCCGGATCGATACCTTGCGGTCAAGGTATTCGGTTTGCCAATCTTGTTCTGTTGCTGCTTCAATTTCGGGTACGACACGACGGATCTGGGCACAACCTTTCATTTGTACGTCATTGTCTTCAAATGCCTTGATAATTTGATCTAGGCGATCGCAAAAAGAATGATGAACTAATAGAGTTTCCATCGCATTACAAACTTCTGGCATCAGGCACTTTGAGTCTATGGCAATTTCTAGAGCTTGGTGTAAATCAGCTCCTTCATCAATATAGATATGACAAATCCCGTTGTAGTGTTTTAACACTGGAATGTTAGATTTTTTACTCACTGTTTCGATTAGTTTTATTCCGCCTCGGGGAATGACCAGATCGATAAAGCGATCAAGTTGTAATAACTCATTAATTTGTTCGTGAGAACCACTCACTACTTGTATCGCCTCGGTGGGTAAACCGACATCAGCTAATGCAGCCTGCCACAATTCCCCCAGTTTTTGATTGCAGGTTTTTGCTTCTGAACCTCCTCGCAAGATTACAGAATTGCCAGACTTTAAACAAAACGACCCTGCATTAACGGTAACGTGGGGACGAGCCTCGTAAATCATTAAAATGACTCCTAAAGGAACTCGCATCCGACAAGCTTTTATGCCGTTAGGGCTGGTTATCGGCTCGAATATCTGTCCCACTGGATCGGGTAAGCTGGCAATTTTGTGAACTGCTGCAATGCGAGAATTAATTTTGTCAGCAGACCATTGCAAGCGAGCCACTAAGTTGGGTGGGAGATTTTTCTTTTGGGCTGCGGTTACGTCAGCTTGGTTGGCTGCGAGAATATCCTCACGGTGAGCATCTAACAGCTTTGCCATTTTCAACAGGACTGCATTCTTCTGTTCTGTTGGGGTATTGACGATAACAGATGCACAGTTTTTTGCAGTTTGAGCAATGTATCTTGAACTCATGAGGACTATTTAATTCTGTAATTAGCTGGTGTCGCTGCTGAAACATTGCGTTGCGCACAGCAGCGCCGTGCGGGGGTTACCTCCATTCAGAAGTCTTTTCTGTTTTAATGTACATTTAATTATGACTGCATTAGTGAAATTACGTAAATTAACTGTCTATAAGAAAATTTTTCCACCTGTAAATTTTTCTGTGACGCGAACCGTCGCACCAGCATTAGCATTTGAGGTTAAAGCGCAATTGTGGCTAGGTGGAAGCGATCGGCTACTGCCAATCTTAAACTTAAAACAATTTAGTCCTTTGGGGACTAACATAGTTTGTGGTTCAATTACCTGAAAAGTGCTGTAATCAATTTTCTTGAGGTTTCTTGATCCTAGCTTCTTTAATCACCCCTTCAGCAGAAAAATATTCTTTGGAATGATAGAAATAACTGCTAGATTCATTCTTCTCAATTATTCCATTAACCAATAAACCTAAGATATTGTGACCGGAACTCTCTAACATCTCTTTAGCAGCACTAGCACTGCTAGAATCAATCACCCCTGGTCTTGCCACTAACAAAATCCCATCAGTCATGTGGCTTAAAGTTAGAGCATCAGCGGCAAAGAGCAGGGGAGGAGCATCAATAATTACAAAGTCATATTGATCTGAAAAATCTTCAATGAGTGATGCCATCCGCTTAGAATCCAGCAAAGCTAGTGGATTAGGAGGTTTAACTCCAGCAGTTAAAACATCAAGATTATCCATTACCTGACACACACTAGTATTTACCTTGCTCTGACCAACAAGTACCTCGCTCAAACCGGCTGCATTGGTTAGCTGCCAGAGATGATGCTGAGAAGAAACTCGCATATCTGCATCAATGAGTAACACTTGACGCCCTAGTTGAGCGATCGCTGCCGCTAAATTAGCTGAAACTGTAGATTTGCCTTCTTTCGGAACTGCGCTAGTTACCACAATAGTTTTCAATACCTTATCTGAACTCAGAAATTTCAGATTAGCTTGAATCATGCGGTAAATTTCGCTTGTTAAAGAGTGGGGCGTATCTCTGACAGTAATTTCTGGAGGTGTTGATTCTGCATCTCGGTGACTGGACGCCTTTTTAGTCAACAAGGGAACAATTCCAAGCATTGTATATCCAAATATCTCTCTGATTTCCTTAAGTGTTTTTAGAGATTTGTCTCTTGTTTCTACAAGGAGAACAGTAATAGTGGACAAAAATAAACCCAACATCATGCCGCACGCCAAAACGATGGGTTTCTGACTTAATACTGGCTTGGACGGAACTAAAGCCTGAGTAATAATCCGGGCGTTAGCTGTATTTTTATTTTCCGCTACCTGTAATTCTTGAAGCTTTTTCAATAGAGTTTGATAAGTAAATTGGGCGAATTCAACTTTCTGTTCTAGTTCGCGTTGATTTTGTACCAAGAAAGGTATGGTTTTCACCCGCTGTTTGTAGGCAGACCGGGATTTGTACAGAGAGGCAAGTTTTTTAGCCAAGCCAAGGCGCTGAACTTCTGATTGCTGGAAATCTTTGATCAGGCTTTGTTTGAGTTCTCCCATCTGCAATAGTCTCTGCGGAACTTTTGTTTGATTGCCAGTATTCTGTTCAACTTGCTTTTGCAGGAGGGTTTGTAAGTTGGCTTTTTTTGCTTCTAGGTCAATAATTATCGGGGTTTCATCTAAGAACCGGCTGCGCTCAATCGCTAACTGTCGCTCTAACTCTTGGAGTTGTGTGAGAATTCCTTGCACTGCAGGTGACTGGTTGAGAGCACTTACAGCGATCGCCTTCTGGGAATTCAGATTTACTTTCTGACGCAGTTCATTGGTTTGGGCGTTTACCTCATCCAGTTGAGCCTGAACATTATTAATCTCGCCGTCTAAACTCCCAATGATTGCAACCGCTGACTTTGACTCCTCTGATAGATCTACAACGTTATGCTTCTGTTTAAAACTGCGTAGTGCTACTTGTGCTTCGTGTAGAGCTGCTTGAGCTTTAGGAAGCTCCTTGTCCACTAATCGATGAGTTTCTTCCGCTTCAGAGCGAGTCGTAATAATATCATTTTTTAAATAAAGATTCATAATTTTGTTGACTACTGCCGCTGCTTCTTCAGGGTTACGGCTTTTATAGTTAACCCGCAACACATCTGTGCCACCAACAATTTTTAGAGTCAACGCTTTTTCTAGCACTCCAACTTCCAGCGATTCGCCTTTGTTGTTTTTGAGTTTTAGTTCGTTTATTGCCTGCTGCAACAAAGGAGGGGAAGAAATAACTTCTATCTGAGTACTGATCGGATTTTGAGTTGCTACCAGCGTTCTCAAATCTCCTGTTGCTTGTCCTTCAGAGCTATTAAGCAAGAGATTAGAGCCAAAAGATGGGATTCTGAATAATAGTTTTCCTTCTGCTTGATAGGATGGCTTCATAAATGTTGTAGCTACATAACTGAGAGCAACTGTCGCCACAAAGATAATGCTAACAGACATCCACTGCCGTTTCAATACCAATAAATAACGGCTTAAATCTAAATCAACCGATTCTCTAGATTCCATATTTATCCATATCTCTGAATTAATATCACGGCTTTTGCTGCATTAGGTA
>CAZZYE010000049.1:0-17962 GCA_964658145.1 uncultured Stigonema sp. | reverse complement strand
AAAGAAAACGCCGCAATACGCAGAAAACTACAGGCGCTACCCCAAGCACAAGTGAGTTTTAACTACCTTGGTCAGTTCGATCAGGTGCTTGGGGCATCTGACGTGTTGGGTTTAATTAAAGAATTTAAAGCTGAACAAAGCTTACTCAATAGGCGCAGCCACCTGTTAGGAGTCAGCGGATTCATTCGCGCAGGAAAACTGGAAATGACTTGGGCTTACAGCGAGAAAGTTCACAAACGAGCCACCATTGAATCCTTGGCTTTGGGATTTATGGAAGCATTAAAAACCCTGATTGCTCAATGTCAGTCACAAGAATCACAAGGCTATACCCCTTCTGACTTTTCGGCAGCCAGACTGAGCCAAAAACAGCTAGATAAATTTTTATCTAAAATTAACAAAAACAAAACTAAGGAATGAAAATATCTCTTTCCCAATTCCCCATCTCCACTACCTAGTTGACTTGTTCGTAGTGAGGACTAAAGTCCTCAAAAATACGAGGACTTTAGTCCTCACTACAAACTCATTTACTAGTTTTAACCAGAGGTAGTTTCGTGAATAATATCGAAGACCTTTATGAACTTTCGCCCATGCAACAGGGTATGCTCTTTCATACCCTTTATGCGCCAGAATCGGAACTTTATTTCGAGCAATTGCTTTGTATCCTCTCTGGGGAATTGAATTTTCCGGCATTTGTGGAAGCTTGGGATTCTGTTGTTGTACGACACCCTGTTTTACGCAGTTCCTTTTATTGGGAAGAGATAGAAAAGCCCTTGCAAATGGTGATTTCGCAAGTGGAACTCCCGTGGGTGAAACTGGATTGGCGTCATTTAACACCCAATGAACAACAACAGCATCTAGAGGATTTTCTCAAAAGCGATCGCCAAAAAGGGTTTGAACTGAATGTTGCTCCCCTGATGCGCTTCACCATCATCCAGCTAGGGGAGCAGACCTACCAATTTATTTGGAGTCATCATCATATTCTCTTTGATGGCTGGTCGATGCAGATTGTCTTGAAAGAAGTTTTAGCTTTCTATGAAGCTAATCATCGAGGCGAACATTTACGCCTACTTCCCGCTCGCCCCTATCGAGAGTATATTGATTGGTTACAGCAACAGGATATTGCTCAGGCAAAGAACTTTTGGCAACGAACTCTCCAGGGGTTTGAGGCTCCTACCCCTTTAATAGGGAACAGGGAACAGGGAATAGGGAACAGCAAACAAGGAACATACGATGAAAAACCTTTCCAACAAATAACGGTCACTGACAAGTTGCAATATGCGGCACGACAGCACCATTTAACCCTGAATAATTTGGTGCAAGGGGCATGGGCGTTGCTCCTTTCTCGTTACAGTGGGGAAAGCGATGTGGTCTTTGGTGCAACTGTATCCGGTCGCCCACCGAACCTGGCGGGAGTGGATTCAATGGTTGGGCTATTGATCAACACCCTCCCCATAAGGGTACAAGTTACAGCCAAGACAGAATTATTGCCCTGGCTCAAGCATTTACAAACCCAAGCATTTGAGCAGGAACAATATGCCTATTACTCCCTAGCAGAAATTCAGCGCCTAAGTGATGTTCCCCCAGGAATGCCACTGTTCGAGAGCCTGTTAGTATTTGAGAATTATCCGCTTGATTCTGCTGAACAGAAAAGCAAAAAAACTTTAGAAATTAGCCATCTTCGTTGTTTTGAACGCACGAATTATCCTCTAACGTTAGTGGTTAATCCTGAATCACAATTGTCTGGCAGGATTATCTATGATACCAGTCGCTTCGAGTCACAGACAATTGTCCGCATGATTGGACATTTCCAAACATTGCTAGAAGGAATAGCAGCCAATCTACAACAAGACATTTCCCAATTATCTTTGCTTAGTGCAGCCGAACAAGAACAATTAATTCTGCACGAGAATCAACAAAAGACTGGTTCTATTCATTATAAATGTCTTCATAGTTTATTTGAAGAACAGGTAGAAAAAAACCCCGACGCAGTAGCAGTTGTGTATGAAAAGCAACAATTAACGTATCGGGAGTTGAATAACCGCGCCAATCAATTAGCCCATTACCTACAAGCGTTGGGAGTTAAACCCGAAGTACGGGTGGGAATTTGTGTCGAGCGATCGCCTTTAATGGTGATCGGAATACTCGCTATTCTCAAAGCGGGTGGGGCTTATGTTCCTCTAGATCCTGCTTATCCTTCAGAAAGACTAGCATTTATGTTAGCAGATGTACAGGCACCCATCTTACTAACACAAACTCATTTGTGCGTAGACACGGAGTGGCTTGTCGTCAGACATCGGCTTCCTATCCAGAATCAAACTGTGGTAAATCTTGACTCAGATTGGGACATAATTGCCCAATACAAAGCAGACAATTTGCTCAGTGAAGTTAATCCAGAAAATTTAGCTTATATCATTTATACCTCTGGGTCAACAGGAACACCAAAAGGAACAGAAGTTCCCCATCGTAGCTTTATTGGTTTTATGTTTGGGGTTGATTACATTCACCTTGATGCAGACCAGATTTGGCTACAACATTCATCGATTTCCTGGGATGGACTAACCCTAGAACTTTGGCCGCCCTTGCTTTACGGGGGGCGTTGTGTGCTTTACCCTGGTAAAATTCCCACCCCTGAGGGCTTAAGCCGCATCATCCAAGAACAAGGAGTTAACACCCTGTTTCTGACTACGGTCCTCTTCAATCTCATGATTGACACAATGCCGGAAGGTTTGTCAGGAGTTAAACAACTGCTGTTTGGGGGAGAATCCGTTTCTATATCTCATGTTCGTCGCGCCTTAGAACTATTGCCGGAAACCCAAATTATTCATGCTTATGGTCCTTCGGAATGTACAGCTTTTACCTGTTGTTACCCGCTGACTAAACAACTTGCTCAAAATGCTCATTCAATTCCCATTGGAAAACCCATCGGCGACAGAAAGGTGTATCTGCTAGATAAAAATTTGCACAGGGTTCCTCTTGAGGTTCCTGGGGAACTTTATGTGGGTGGGGCGAGTGTTGCTAGAGGCTACTTAAATCAACCAACATTAACCCGTGAAAGATTTATTCCTAATCCTTTTGTTGAGGGTGACACACTTTACAAAACCGGAGATTTAGTCCGCCGTCTTCCTGATGGGAATCTGGAATTTTTAGGTCGAATTGATACACAAGTTAAAATTCGGGGTTTTCGCATCGAATTAGAAGAAATTGAGGAGATTTTAAGTCAACACCCAGGTATCAAGCAAGTCGTAGTTATTGTGCGAGAAGACGAACCTACTCCTTTCCCGCTCGAAGATCACCTAATTAATGAACCGCCAAGACGCCAAGGACGCCAAGAAAAAGAAAGAACAGTATCGGTAATCTTACACCGCGAAGGGAGTAGAAACAAGTACTTAGTTGCCTATCTCCTGACCAAGGATAACCCACCGACTGCTAGCACTCTGCGAAACTTCCTCAATAAAAAGCTGCCTGACTACATGATTCCCGCCGCTTTCGTATTTCTGGAAGCATTTCCTCTGACTCCTAATGGTAAGATAAATCGCCGTGCTTTGCCTGCTCCAGATTCTTCCCAAAGAAGCTTAGAGGTTGATTTTGTTGCTCCTCGCACACCTACAGAACAAGAATTAGCCACAATTTGGACTGAAGTTCTCAGATTAAAACAGGTTGGAATTTACGATAACTTTTTCGAGTTGGGGGGACATTCTTTACTAGCTACCCAAGTTATTTCTCGATTAAGAGAAGCCTTTTCTCTAGATTTCCCTCTGCGTTATCTGTTTGAAAATCCAACCATTGCTGAACTCGCCCAAAAAGTGATTGCTCAATCTGTTGAGCAAGCAGAAAATGATGCCATTGCACAGATTTTAGGGGAAGTCGAGCAGTTATCAGAGGAAGAAGTGACACAACAATTGCTTTTTTGAGTATTAAATTAGTAATCTTTTTTATCTCTCTGTGTTCTCTGTGTCTCTGCGGTTATATTCAAAAATTTTCAACAATAAGTATTATGAGCGATATACTAAAACGTCTTGAAACCCTTTCGCCAGAAAAGCGAGAATTAGTCCTACAAAAACTGAAAAAGCAACACCAATCTCCACAAAATGACCACAAGCTAACTCCCCTCCTAACACCTGTATCGCGAGAACAACCCCTTCCCCTGTCCTTTGCCCAACAAAGACTGTGGTTTCTTGACCAACTAGAAGGCGAAAAGTGTGTCTACAATGTCCCGTTTTTCTGGCGACTTAACGGTTTTCTTAATATAAGTGCCTTAGAACAAGCTATTAGAGAAATTGTTCAACGTCATGAAGTGTTACGCACCACCTTCTCAGTTGTCGATGGATCGCCAATACAAGTGATTCACGCTCATCCTCAACTGACGATACAGGTGCTAGACTGGCGACAATTGACAGAAAAAGACCAGTTAAGCAAAGCGCAGCAGTTAGCCACAGAAGAATTGCAACAGCCTTTTGACTTATCAAACCCACCTTTGCTGCGAGTAAAGTTGTTGCAACTGGCTGACCAATCCCATCTGCTGTTGCTTGTTATCCATCATATCGTTTGTGATGGCTGGTCAATGGAAATATTTCGCAGTGAATTGTTCACTTTATATACCGCATTCTGCGCTGGAAAACCGTCTCCCTTACCCGAATTATCGCTACAATATGCCGATTTTGCCTATTGGCAAAGACAATGGCTACAGGGAGAAGTACTTCAAACCCAACTCAATTACTGGCAAAAACAATTAGCCGCAGTCCCGCCCCTGTTAAAATTACCTACAGATCGACCCCGCCCTTCAGTTCAAAGTTTCAGGGGGCGTAGCGAGTTTTTGCAACTCAATCAAGATTTAACACAGAAGCTGAAGCGTTTGAGTCAAGAGTCAGGAACGACCTTGTTTATGACTCTACTAGCAGCATTTACGCTCTTACTGTCGCGCTACAGTGGACAAGAGGATATTGTAGTTGGTTCTGCGATCGCCAATCGCAACCGTCGGCAAATTGAACCACTGATTGGCTTTTTTGTCAATACCCTAGCTTTGCGTATCAACCTGCAAGGGAATCCAACCTTCTTAGAATTACTTAACCGGGTGAAGCAAGTCACCCTGGATGCTTATGACCATCAAGACTTACCCTTTGAGAAACTAGTTGATGAACTGGGTAAGGAGCGATCGCTTTCTCATCATCCTCTATTTCAAGTGGCTTTTAGCTTGCAAAATGAAACTCAGCAGAAACTGGAAACTAACGGATTAACTCTGACCCGTTTTGGGTGGGAAAATACGACGACTCTGTTTGATTTGTCAATGATTTTTCGAGAAACGCCTCAGGGATTGATCGGAGAATGGGAATATGCAACAGATTTGTTTGAAGCTAAAACCATTCAACGGATGGCGGGACATTTTGAAGTTCTGCTTCGCTTAATTGTTGATCGCCCAAACCAATCTATCAATACTTTGGCTTTGATGACAGAGGATGAACGTCAGCAACTACAGCGCTGGAATCAAACTCAAGTAGCTTATCCCCTCAATCAAACTTTCGTTGACCTGTTTGAAGCTCAAGTTGAGAAAACGCCCAATAATTTGGCTTTGGTGTTTGAATCCCAAAGCCTCACATACCAGCAACTGAATCAACTCGCCAACCAACTGGCTCATTATTTAATTCAAAATTACCAAATTCAGCCAGATACTTTGATAGGGATTTGTGTTGAACGTTCTAGTGAGATGATTATTGGTGTACTCGGTATCCTCAAAGCAGGAGGGGCGTATGTGCCAATTGACCCCAATTATCCAACTGAGCGGATTGAGTTCATCTTAGAAGATTCTGGGACATCAGTGTTGCTCACCCAAAGTGTTCTCCAGAACCAATTACTTGGGGCGAACACCAAACACCCACCCCATGTCATTTGTTTGGATGAGACAAATTTTGCCGAACAATTAACAGATAATCCCAGTCCCCAAAGTAGGGCTGATAATTTAGCTTACCTGATCTACACGAGCGGTTCCACCGGACGACCTAAAGGGGTGATGATTGAGCATCAAGCACTGGTGAATCTCAGCTTTCACTGTGCGAAAATTTTTCAAGTTGAACCCCAAAGCCGATTGCTTCAGTTTGCGTCTTTTAGTTTTGATCCATCTGTGGCGGAAATTGCTACTAGCTTAGTTACCGGTGCAAGCTTGTATCTTGCTCCCAAAGAAACCTTGTTACCCAGTCAAATCTTAGTTGACTTCTTGGCTGAACACAAAATTACCCACATGTTTTTACCTCCTTCAGCCTTATCGGTCTTACCTCAAGCCACCTTACCCGATTTGCAATGCCTAACCGTTGGTGGTGAGGCGTGTCCGGCTGAATTAGTTACCCAGTGGGGACAACAACGGCGTTTCTTCAATTGCTACGGACCGACAGAAGCGACGGTGAATGCGACTTTTGCTCTGGTTCAACCCAATGGGAAAAAACCCCCCATTGGTCAACCGTTTCCCAATATCCGCATTTATATTTTAGATGCTCATAATCAACTGTTACCCCCAGGAATACCAGGGGAATTATGCATCGCTGGCGTTAGTTTAGCAAGAGGCTATCTCAACCGTCCTGAAACTACCAAGGGAAAATTCATGGACGTGGAATTATTCGGGAAAACTGAGCGAATTTACAAAACTGGCGACCTGGCAAAGTGGCTATTAGATGGTAACTTAGAATACATAGAACGGATTGATAACCAAGTAAAACTGCGGGGCTTTAGAATTGAACTCGGTGAGATTGAATCAGTTTTGTTACAACATTCATCAGTCAAAGAAGCTGCCGTCATTTTATATGAAGCCGATCGTAGTCCTAGGTTAGTGGCATATGTCAAGGCGGCAGAAAAATCCGTTAATTTAGGGGGTCAACTCAAGGACTACCTCAAAACTCGTCTGCCGAATTATATGGTTCCTAGCCAGATTATGGTATTGGATAGCTTGCCCCTTAGCCCTAATGGTAAACTAGATCGGCAATGTCTGCCAGCACCAGATATAGCCACTTCTACTCACTGGGAAATGCCAGTGACTCCAACAGAAGAACTGCTGGCTATTTTATGGCAGGCTCTGTTAAAAGTAAAATCTGTTGGTCGTCGAGACAACTTCTTTGAACTGGGTGGTCATTCCCTGTTAGCAACTCAATTGGTTACCCGAATTCGGGACAGTTTCGGGGTAGAATTGCCTGTCCGCAAGGTATTTGAGCAAAGTGTTTTGTCGGAATTGGCAACAGAAATTGACAAAGCCGCTTCCGGTAGAGCCTTACCTCCCATTAGACCCGTGCTGTCAAATGACCCCAAAGTTCTGTCCTTTGCCCAATCAAGACTCTGGTTTTTAGCTCAGCTTGAAGGTAAAGGCACCTCGGCTACCTACAATATGTCAAATGCCTTGCAATTTGACGGTCACTTGAATATAGAGGCTTTGCGTGCAAGTTTTGAGTATCTCCTCGAACGGCATGCCATTCTACGCACCTGCTTTCCTGCATTGGAGGGAGAACCTCACGTAGTCGTCCAAAATCCAGAGGATATAGAAGTACTGGAGATCGTAGACTTACAAGAACTCGATTCCCAGACGCAAGCGGAAACTGTACAACGTTTAGCCGATACCCATGCTCAAGACCCCTTTGACTTAAATACTGGTCCCCTGTTCAAAGCGAAACTGCTGCAACTTAGTAAACAGAAAAATGTGCTGCTGCTCAATATGCATCACATTATTAGTGATGGCTGGTCAATGGGAGTTTTTAAGCGGGAATGGGAACAGGCTTATTCTGCTTTTGCTGCGGGTGATACTCCGAATTTGACACCGTTACCGATTCAGTATAGTGATTATGCGGCTTGGCAGCGCAGTTGGTTACAAGGGGATATTTTAAAAATCCAAGAAAATTACTGGTTTCAACAACTCAAAGATGCGCCCCGCTTGCTGGAGTTACCTACTGATCGTCCCCGTCCAGCGCAACAAAGTTACCAAGGTGGACGCGAGGAATATCGTTTGAGCAATGAACTGACTCAGAAACTTAAAATAGTGAGTCAAAAATACGGGGTGAGTTTATTTATGACCCTGTTGACGGCTCTTAGTATCTTACTATCTCGTTACAGCCGCCAAGAAGACTTATGTATCGGTACGGCGATCGCTAACCGCACCCATAGCTACACAGAAGGGTTAATCGGCTTTTTTGTCAATACCTTAGTATTGCGGAGTCAAGTAAAACCAGAGCAAGGATTTAGCGAGTTACTCCAACAAACCCGCCAAACTTGCTTAGATGCCTATGCTCATCAAGATATCCCCTTTGAGTATTTGGTAGAACAGTTGCAACCAGAACGCAGTCTGAGCCATAACCCCTTATTCCAAGTAATGATGGTGTTGCAAAACACCGAAGGGGCGGGGACGAATGTTAGTTTACCAGGGCTTGATATTCAATGGTTGGAGCAAAGTTATCCATTTGCTAAGTTTGATTTGACACTGGATCTTTGCGAAAGGGGCGACCAATTGCATTGTATGTGGGAATATGCCACCGATCTATTTGAGGCTGAAACGATTGGGCGCATGGCAGGACACTTTGAAGTCTTGCTCCTCGCAATCGCCCAAAATCCCCAACAGCCTATCAGTAAGCTGCCCTTGATGACAACAGCAGAAATCCAACAACTGCGAGGTTGGAATCAAACTGATACCGATTACCCTCAAGACCAAACACTGGTGACTTTGTTTGAACAACAGGTAGCAAAAACACCAGATAACATTGCGGTCGTGTTTGAAGATTGCAGCTTAAGTTATCAAGAACTAAACCAAAAAGCAAATCAACTGGCTGATTATTTGTTGCAACTCCAAAAAGAGCAACAATTGCCTAACAACCCATTGATAGCGATCTGCGTAGAGCGATCGCTATCAATGGTTATTGGCTTATTTGGTATCCTCAAAGCGGGTGGGGCTTACGTGCCGATTGACCCCAACTACCCCCCAAAGCGTATTCGTTTCATGCTTGAAGACTGTGGGGCTTTGGTTTTGCTCACCCATAGTCAACTCAAAGACCAATTAACGTTGTGCGATCGCCCCTTGGGCGCAGCGCTTCGCTATCGCCAATACCAGGTACTGTGTTTAGATGAGGATAGCTTTGCCAACCAATCTACAGAGAACCCAAGTTGTCAAAGTCAACCCGATGATTTAGCTTATGTCATTTACACATCAGGCTCTACTGGGCAACCCAAAGGCGTACAATTACTGCACCGGGGTTTAAGTAACTATTTACACTGGGCAAAAGACTTTTATGCAGTAGCGCAAGGAAAAGGTACGCCTGTGCAGTCTTCTCTTAGCTTTGATGCAACGATTACCTCCCTGTACCTACCTCTAATTTGTGGGCGTACCACCACCTTGGTAAGAGAAAAACAAGAGATTGAAGCTTTAGCAAACATTGTTAAACAAAACAATCATCTCTCCCTAGTTAAAATCACACCTTCGCATCTGGAAATACTGAATCAGCAACTCGATCCTGATGCCATGCCGAATCGAGTCAATGCTTTTGTTTTAGGCGGTGAGGCATTACACGCTAACCAAATAATTCCGTGGCTGACTCATGCCCCCGATACTCGGTTGATCAACGAATATGGACCTACAGAAGCGGTTGTGGGATGTTGCGTCTACGAAGCAACTGGAAAAAGGGATCTGGTTGGCGATTTATTGATAGGACAGCCAATTGCCAATACACGTATTTACATCTTAGACAACCAAAACCAACCCCTACCTCCTGGTATTCCTGGGGAACTTAGTATTGCGGGTGCTGGTTTAGCCCGTGGTTATCTCAACCGTCCCGAACTGACAGCAGAAAAATTCATTTCTCTCGAATTGTTAGGCGAACGAGAACGAGTCTACAAAACCGGAGATTTAGCCAGATGGTTGCCAGACGGTAACTTAGAATACCTGGGGCGGATTGACAACCAAGTAAAAATACGCGGCTTTCGCATCGAATTGGGTGAAATTGAAGCTTTGTTAGTCGAACACCCCAAAATTCAGCAAGCAGTTGTGATTATAGCAGGAGAAGATGCGATCGATAAGCGCTTGCTGGCTTATATTGTACCCACACCAACAGATAACGACCTTGAAGATAAAATTCAAACTGAACAGGTTGAACTGTGGCAGCAAGTTTTCAGTGATAGCTACTCTCAGGAACAAGCCCCAACCGATGACCCAACCCTCAATCTAGCTGGTTGGAATGATAGCTACACAGGAAAACCCATTCCCCAAGCGGCAATGCAGGAATGGCGAGATACAAAAGTTGCACAAATCCTGGAACTTGAAGCGCAACGGATTTGGGAAATCGGTTGCGGGACAGGGATGTTATTATTTAAAATTGCGCCCCATTGTCAGCATTATCTAGGTACGGATTTTTCACCTGAAGCATTGCAGTATATTGAACAACATCTCAAACGACAGTCTTTTAATAACATTACCTTAAAAGCCAGTGCAGCGCACCAGTTTGACGGCATTGAAACGGGTGCTTATGACTTGGTGATCCTGAATTCTGTCATCCAGTATTTTCCCTCCTTGGATTACTTTTTGTTAGTTTTGGAGGGGGCTGTCAAAGCTGTGACGACGCAAGGAGCAATCTTTATTGGGGATGTACGAAATCTCCATCTGCTGGAGGCTTTCCACACCGCAGTCGAGTTTTATCGCGCCCCCGATGAGTTATCAATTAAAGACTTGCGTCAACAGATTCAAAAAAGCATTCGCACCGAAGGCGAATTACTGATTGACCCTGATTTCTTTATCGCCCTCAAACAACGAATTCCTCGGATTAGTCGTGTGCAAATTCAATTGCAACGGGGTTATGCTGCGACTGAAATGAGCCGTTTTCGTTATGACGTTGTTTTACATCTTGATTGCACAGATACTCCCGTTGCGGAACCACAATGGTTAGATTGGCAAGGTGAACAACTGAATTTGGAAACAATCGAGAGAATTTTAACGACTCAGCAACCGGAGTTGCTAAGCATTAAAGATATTCCGAATGCTCGTCTGACCTCAGAAATGGCGCTGTTAGAAAAAATTGCTCTATTAGATGGTACTGTTACAGACTTAAAAGCGGTAGTTGCCCAAGCCAAATCAGCAATAGAACCCGAAGCATTCCGAACTTTAGCGCAAGGTTTACCCTATACCCCTTTCATCCAATATAGCCCCACAGGATTTTCCCATTACAATGTTGTATTTCAACGGAATATTCCTGGACAGGTGACATTGCCAAGATTTACTCAAGGAGAGAATTTGCGGCTGAAACAAGGGCAAGATTACGCAAACCAACCGTTGCAATATCGCACTCCTCTAGTTGATTCAGCGTTATTAGCCGAATGGCGAGATTTTCTGGAAAAAAATCTCCCCGAATATATGATTCCTAATCATTTCACTGTCTTAGAACAACTGCCACTGACACCAAATGGAAAAGTAGACCGCCTCGCATTAAGATCGCGCCTATCAGCAGTTTCATCAACAGACATTGAATTGCCCGTAACATCGACAGAAAAATTGCTGGCTCAATTATGGGCGAAGCTGCTTAAATCTGAAGCGATAGCCCGCCAAGATAACTTCTTTAACTTAGGGGGACATTCCTTAATCGCCACCCAACTGTGCGCCCGCATCCGCGACACATTCAAAGTAGAACTGCCACTGCGTAAGGTATTTGAGTACCCCACCCTCAGCGAATTGGCGAATTATCTCGATACCTGCATTTGGGTTAATTCATCCACCGCAGATATGCCACCTTTAAATTCAGACGAAGAGGAAATTGAACTATAGGACTGATATTTGATTTTTGAAATATACGTAGGGTGTGTTAGCGTAGCGTAACGCACCGTCTGAATCTCTTGGTGCGTTACGGACTTCCGTCCTAACGCACCCTACAAATACTTAAATTTTTTTTTTTCAAAATTCAAATTGGATTCCTATATGAGACAAAAAGAGTACGTAGTTTCTTTAATGCTTCGTTTGCAGAACATCGGCGTACGTATTTGGGCTGAAGATGATAAGTTACGGATTCGTACTTGCAAAAATGCCCTTACGAATGTACTTAAGCAGGAAATTCAAACCAACAAGGCAGATATCTTAGCATTCTTAAATGCTGCCAAAGCCACAACTGTCATGGCAGAGGCAATTCCCACCTTAAAACCTGATGCCTCGAAGCTTCTTTCCTTTGCTCAACAACGCCTCTGGCTGTTAGCACAACTCCAAGGGTCGTCAGCTACTTACAATATGCCGATGGCTTTACAACTGGACGGCAACCTTAATATTGATGCCCTGCGCTCTAGTTTGGCTTATCTGCTTAACCGTCATGCTAGTCTGAGGATGTGTTTTCCTAAAGTGGCGGGACAACCTCAAGTTGTTATCCAAAATTTAGACGAAATCGAAGTTCTAACAGTACTAGACTGGCAAAACCTTGATGAATATCCTAACTCCCCAACCGTCCAGCGTTTAATCGATGCTCATGCTCAAGAACCGTTTGACTTAAATACTGGTCCAGTGTTTAAAGCCAAACTGCTACAATTGCAAGAGCAGAAATATGTGTTGCTCATTAACATGCACCATATTATCAGTGATGGCTGGTCAATGGGAGTATTTGTTCGTGAGTTACGGCAAGCTTATACCGCCTTTGCCCAAGGTCAAAACCCAAATCTGGCTCCCCTACCCATTCAATACAGCGACTATGCAAACTGGCAACGAAACTGGTTACAAGGGGAGGTATTAGAAAACCAGATCAACTATTGGAAACATCAACTCAAGGATGCTTCCCCATTACTGGAGTTACCTACAGATTATCCTCGCCCAGCACAGCAAAGCTACCGAGGCAAACGCTATCTCTACTCTCTCACACCGGAATTAAGCGCTGCCATTAAAACCTTCAGTCTTCAACTTGGGGCAAGCGTATTTATGACCTTGTTGGCGGCTTTAAGTCTTCTGCTTTCTCGTTACAGTCGCCAAAACGATCTGTGTATTGGTTCTCCGATTGCTAACCGCACCCATAGCCAGACGGAAGGGTTAATCGGCTTTTTTGTCAATACCCTTGTGTTGCTAACGAGAATCAAGCCTGAGCAAAGTTTTATCGAGTTCCTGCAACAAACTCGCTCCTCTTGTTTAGATGCCTATGCCCATCAAGACATTCCCTTTGAGCTTTTGGTAGAAAAGTTACAACCAGAGCGCAGCATGAGCCATAATCCATTATTCCAGGTCATGTTCGCACTGGAAAATAATGAAAGTCCCGATCTGAGTTTGCCTGGAGTAGAGGTTGAATGGCTCGATTTAACTTGTCCGTTTGCTAAGTTTGACCTAACGCTTCTGGTCATAGAATCTGACAACCAATTAAATTGCTCTTGGGATTACGCTACCGACCTCTTTGATTCGAGTACTATACAACGGATGGCGGAACATTTTAAAGTTCTGCTTCAAGGAATTGTGGATAACCCAAACCAACCTATTAGTACTCTGCCTTTGATGACAGCAGCTGAACTGCTGCAACTTCAATGTTGGAATCAAACTCAAGTGGCTTATCCCCAGGATAAAACTCTAGTTGACCTATTTGAAGCTCAAGTTGAAAAAAATCCTCATCATCAAGCTTTGGTGTTTGAATCCCAAAGTCTAACTTATCAGCAACTAAATCAACTCGCCAACCAACTGGCTCATTACCTAATTCAAAACTACCAAATTCAGCCAAACACTTTAATTAGTATCTGTGTCGATCGCTCTATTGAGATGATTGTTGGTGTACTCGGTATCCTCAAAGCAGGTGGGGCTTATGTACCAATCGATCCCAATTATCCACCTGAGCGTATTCGGTTCATGCTACAAGATTCTGGGACATCGGTGTTGCTGACCCAAAGTTCCCTCCTAGACCAATTACCACTAACTGAACTGGAAAACCCCCCGTCGCTCATTTGTTTAGATCGGGAAACTTTTGCGGAAGAGTTAACAGATAATCCCAGTCCTCAAAGTACACCATTAGATTTGGCTTATGCGATCTATACCTCTGGTTCGACAGGAAGACCCAAGGGGGTGATGATTGAGCATCGAGGACTGGTCAATATGACTTTGGCAGTTAACCAAGTTTTGCAAATTCAACCCCAAAGCCGTTTGCTTCAGTTTGCTTCTTTCAGCTTCGATGCCTCAATTTGGGAAATTGCTACTGCCCTCGCCGCAGGCGCTTGTTTATATCTTGCTAAAAAAGAAACCTTGTTACCAAGTCTTGACTTAGTGAAGTTTTTAGGCGATCGCAAAATTTCCCATGTCACGTTACCTCCTTCAGTCTTATCCCTATTACCTCAAGCGACGTTACCTGATTGGCAAATCGTAGTTACTGCTGGTGAAGCTTGCCCAACAGAATTAGTTACCCGGTGGGCAAAAGGTCGGCGTTTTTTTAATGGCTACGGACCGACGGAATCTACGGTTTGTGCAAGTATCGCTCTTTGTGAACCCAACGGCAAAAAACCACCCATCGGTCAACCGTTGCCGAATATTCGCATCTACATTTTAGATGCACACAATCAACCATTACCCCTAGGAATACCAGGGGAATTGTGTATCGCTGGCGTTGGTTTAGCAAGAGGCTATCTCAATCGTCCTGAAACTACCAAGGGAAAATTTCTTGAAGTTAAATTATTCGGTAAAACTGAGCGAATTTACAAAACTGGCGACTTGGCAAGATGGGGGTCTGATGGCAACCTGGAATATCTCGGTCGCATTGACGAGCAAGTTAAACTACGAGGCTTTAGAATTGAACTCGGTGAGATTGAATCAATTTTGTTACAATATCCATCAGTTAAAGAAGCAATTGTCACCTTATATAAAACTGAGAGCAACCAGAGTTTAATTGCCTATGTAACGGGAATAACCACTGATTTATCTACCCAATTGAAAAATCACCTCAAATCCCGTCTACCCGATTACATGGTACCTGCTCAGATCGTGGTACTGGATCAGTTGCCTTTAACTCCCAATGGCAAAATTGATCGTAAAGCTTTACCTGCTCCCAATAATGGGGTTGAAGCCTCATATGCAGCCCCACGCAACGAAGTTGAAAAACAACTAGCACAGGTATGGTCATCTGTACTCGAACGTCAAGAAATTGGGATTCATGATAACTTTTTCGACCTAGGCGGTCATTCTTTATTGGCGATGAAATTGCTCAATAATATTCAACAGGTGTTTGGGCAACAACTTTCCTTGAGCAGTTTATTTCAGAACCCTACTATTGCTCAACTGGCACAACAACTATGTCATACTGAGGTTCAATCCCATCCCGATTTACTGTCTTTCCAACATTGCCCAGATGCAGCCCCTCTATTTTGTCTTCCTGGCGCAAACGGACACGGCTTCTATTTTCGAGATTTGGCAATCAATTTAGGAAATGAGCAGCCAGTGTATGGACTCGAAACTCCAGGAAGAGACGGACTTAGCCCACTCCCTGACTCAGTAGCAGCCCATGCCAGTCAACTCCTAACGCTATTACGTCAACAGCAAGCCAAGAGTCCATACATACTAGCAGGATACTCTTCAGGTTGTGCTGTTGCTTTTGAAATGGCTGACCAACTGGAACAGCAAGGTGAAGAAGTGAGTTTAATGGCTATCTTTGACGCCGGACTGGTTTCTCACCCTGAGTATATCACTGAGCGAGCAGATATTGATTGGATTTGGCAATCGATTCAACGGACTGAAGCCTTAAAGGGAGTTTCTTTAGGTTTGAAATACGATGATTTAGCAGCCCTGCCGGATGACCAAGCCCGTTGGGATCTGGCGTCTGAGTATTTATACCGATATAATATTCTACCGGAACACTCAACCCAATATTTACTCAAAACCAATATGAAAGTGATGAAAGTGCTGACGCGCAATTACGCGAATTATCAGCCTCATCATCGCATTTCTGCCCCGATTGTTTTATTCCGCGCACAAGAAGTTCATGATATTGTTTTACAAGAACTCCAAGCTATTTCCGATTACGATCTACCGGATTGGGGATGGCAAGCCTATACTCAGAAGCCTGTTAAGGTGATTTCAGTACCTGGTAACCACGGTCGAATGCTTTATGAACCCAATGTAAAAATATTAGCCACAGAATTACTAAACACCATAAAAGTAAACTAATTTTTAAGTTATGCAATCAACAACTATTCTTAATAAAAATTCAACGAATGATTCTTCTCCAGGTTTTAATCAATTTTGGGAAAATGTCAGAGCGATCGCCGGACCTTACTGGTACCCAACAGAGGCAGAAGGAAGAGCATTTTCAGATGTGATTCGTTCATGGGTAATGCTCATTCTCCTGATATTATTAATTATCGCTTTCGTGGGAGTAACTGCCTTTAATAGCTTCGTTAGTCGTTATTTGCTAGATGTTATTATAGAAAAAGATTTTACTAAATTTGTTGATACGTTATTGGTTTACGGTGCTGCCCTTGCGAGTGTTACGCTCTTAGTAGGATTTTCTAAATTTGTTAGAAAACAAATCGCTCTTGATTGGTATCAATGGCTAAATAATCAGATTTTATCAAAATATTTGAGCAATCGTGCTTATTATAAAATCAACTTTAAATCCGATGTTGATAATCCAGATCAACGAATATCCCAAGAAATATCACCACTTACCAAAAATGCTCTCAGTTTTTCGGCTACTTTCCTAGAAAAAGTGCTG
Source organism: uncultured Stigonema sp. (assembly GCA_964658145.1). Lineage (GTDB taxonomy): Bacteria > Cyanobacteriota > Cyanobacteriia > Cyanobacteriales > Nostocaceae > Stigonema. Next base: position 1,313 of record CAZZYE010000049.1, on the reverse strand, counting down.
GAAATGGGAACTTTTTTAATAATTCTTTGGTCTCTTTCCCAATTTGTTGCAGTTGTATTGGTTGCTTATACCATAATAGGCAATTTAATTGCTGTTTACTTGGCTCAAGAATTGAATAAGATTAATCAAGAGGAACTCGAATTTGAAGCAGACTACACTTACAGTCTGACTCATATTCGTAATCATGCTGAATCAATAGCTTTTTTTCAGGGTGAAACCCAAGAATTAAATATAATTCAGCGAAGATTTATTAATATTATTCAAAGTACTAAACGTAGGATTAATTGGGAGAGAACTCAGGAAATTTTTAGCAGGGGATATCAGTCGGTTATCCAAATATTTCCATTTATAGTACTCGGTCCTTTATATATTAGAGATGAAATTGATTTTGGAGAACTTAGCCAAGCCAGTTTAGCTTGTAATCTGTTTGCCGGTGCTATGGCAGAATTAATCAGAGAATTTGCAACTTCAGGACGATTTTCTAGTTATGTTGAGCGTTTATCTGAGTTGTCTGGTGCGTTGTCAGCTGTTACGAAACAGCCTGAGAACGTGAGTACCATCAAAACAATAGAAGAAAACCGTCTGGCTTTTGAGCATGTCACTTTACAAACGCCCAACTATGAACAGGTAATCGTCGAAGACTTATCACTATCTGTTAAACCAGGAGAAGGTTTATTGATTGTTGGTCCCAGTGGTCGAGGTAAAAGTTCTCTATTGAGAGCGATCGCTGGTTTGTGGAATGCGGGAACGGGTCGTCTGGTGCGACCGCCGCTAGAATCCGTCTTATTTTTGCCCCAACGTCCTTATATAATTTTAGGAACTTTGCGCGAACAGTTACTCTATCCTCATACAACTCGTCAAATGAGCGATCGAGAACTCGAATTCGTTTTGCAACAAGTTAACCTGCAAAACTTGCTGACTCGAATCGATGGCTTTGATACAGAAGTCCCTTGGGAGAATATTTTATCGTTAGGAGAACAACAACGCTTGGCTTTTGCACGATTGTTAATCACTCATCCCAGCTTTACTATTTTAGATGAAGCAACCAGTGCTTTGGATTTGAAAAATGAAGGTAATTTATATGCACAATTGCAATCAACGAAAACAACTTTTATCAGTGTTGGACATCGAGAGAGTTTGTTTAATTATCATCAATGGGTTCTGGAACTTTCACAGGATTCCAGTTGGCAACTTGTGACAGTGCAGGATTACCGCCTTCAAAAAGTCCAAGAAATTATGACTAATCCTCCCGATCACCCTCAAATTACAATAGATTCACCATAGAATCAATCCCTAATTAAGAGGGAACAGGG
>CAZZYE010000048.1:16086-17965 GCA_964658145.1 uncultured Stigonema sp. | reverse complement strand
CTCCTTGTCCCCCTTGTTCGGATCTCAAATAGGGCTGCTATATGGTATATTAATTATTAGTAATTTACCTCAGAGTTGTACCATAAACTCAGAAATTTCTCTGTGTCCTCGGCGTCTCTGTGGTTCATAAATAAATGAGTAGATTAAATTAAATTTTACCAAGCAGCTTAGAGACTTTTGTAAATGCAGCTACCATTTAAGTTTATGAAAACAGAGACAGAAGAGATACAGAAGTTAGAAGAAAAGTCCGATTTAAAGAAACGCAGTTCAGAACACGTGCGGGAACACCTAGCTAACGAACGTACTTATTTGGCATGGATGAGGAGTGGAATTTCCCTCATGGGGTTTGGTGTTCTCATTGTCCGCCTTCGTGTCCTGCGTCCCCCTTTCGCACCTCAATCTCCTGGCGCTGGCTGGATGTTAGGTTTAGCGTTCTCATTGGTAGGTCTGTTGACAGTGCTGTTTTCTACCCAGCACTACCGTGTAGTTCGCCGTGACATCGACGAGAATACCTATGAACCAGCAGACCTTTGGGTAATCCTCTCCAGCCTCGCTGTCATACTCCTAGGAATGGGGGTTGTCTATTATGTTTTCACTGTTCCCCTTGGCTTAAACACTGTGATAGTTGAGTAAAGGAAAATTTTGGGCGTTGCAGAATTTAGGAATGAAATTTTCTTTAAGTCTCACGCCAGGTCTTGGTGTCAGCTTTTGATAGCGTGAAGTTATCGTTCTAGACTCCATCGCATCAGTCATAGTTTAGAATTAAGATAGTAGACCGTATTCTGCTGCCATCATTTCCAAAGCAATGCCTGTATTACCGGAGGTTGGCGCTAGTAAAATGGTCTTTTCTGCGTGAATCTAGTCTGCTTTGTTTGCCGCTGCCATTATTCTCACTCCAATGTGGTCTTTGAAACAAGCAGCCGTCTTTCATGCAATCAGCCTGACTACAATCTGAGCGATATTGGGGAATCTTGCTTAACTGAACTCAAGGAGTCCTAGGACTCATGTGATATCTCTCACTACCCGCACATGAAGACTCCTTAGTTGCTAAATATAATACATTGGTCCCTGCTGCATACGAGCGTCTCGTTGCTGGCACAAGTCTTGGAGTGTGTAACGCCCTAAAACCTCAACAGAGGCGGCGTTGGCTTCCTCCCAGACTTCACGAACCAGATCCCTCTCCAGCGTCAGAGGATTAGTTTCTGTCTCTTTTTTCTCACCTTCCACCAAAGTCACAACTTCTAGCAAGGTGATCTGCCAAGGTTCACGAACTAAAACAAAGCCTCCTCTAGAACCGCGATGGCTTTGCAGCAAACCAGCACGTCGCAAACTGGTAAGAATTTGTTCTAGATAGCGTTCTGGTATGGGTTGCTTAGTAGTGATTTCACTTATTGTTAAAGGAGTATTTTTACCTTTATGGCTTGCCAGTTCTAAAAGTGCCAGCAGCGCGTATTCAACTTTGGAAGACAGATTCAGGAGAGGGTAATTTTGGCTATTCAATGTACTCAGTTCGGAAATAACTACCGTTAGTCGATAAAATTTTCGTATTTTATGCGAAATTAGCTTTTATATAAGTGTTGAATGCGATCGCATCCCACTTAAATACCATAAAATAGCTATATTTTATCGACTTACCGTAGATTATCTTACAGAATTTTCCCCGATGGATTCATCCATCTGTTAAGAAAATCTCTTACAAACGTACCGCTACAAGATTACCTATCTTCTTCTTGGCGTCCAAGGCATCTACAGTCGCCTAGTAGCGGGAAACACTCCAGCAGCGCTGCCTCGTCTTGGCGGTTCGTTAAATAGGTATTCTTCCGGCGGTTCGGGAGTAACACTCCTTAAAACTCAATACGCTTGGTGTTAAGGCTTTGAT